>NZ_VDEU01000001.1:560000-857500 GCF_013393115.1 Pseudoalteromonas sp. Scap03
ACTGAATAACTTACCAACTACTTCATTATCACGCGTGCGAGCAAACGCTAAACGGCGATTTGCTACACTGTCAGTCTTAGCCAGTGTGATTAAAGGTTCAATTACACGGCGTAACTCTTTCGCTTTAGGCAAAGTAGTTTTGATGATTTCATGTTTCACCAAAGAACCTGCCATATTGCTGAACATCGCTTTACGATGGCTACTGTTACGGTTTAATTGACGACCACTCTTACGATGGCGCATGACCCTATCCTTCTAACTAAACTAATATAGTGATTTAGATTATTCAGCTAGGCTTGCAGGCGGCCAATTTTCTAGGCGCATGCCTAGAGAAAGACCACGTGAAGCTAGCACGTCTTTTATTTCAGTTAGAGACTTCTTACCTAGATTAGGCGTTTTAAGAAGCTCAACTTCAGTGCGCTGAACTAAATCACCGATATATTGAATTTGCTCGGCTTTCAAACAGTTTGCTGAACGTACTGTTAATTCAAGATCATCAACTGGACGAAGTAGAATAGGATCGAATTCTGGCTTCTCTTCTTTCTCTTCTGGCTCAGTTACATCACGTAAATCTACGAATGCATCTAATTGCTCAGCTAAGATAGTAGACGCACGGCGGATCGCTTCTTCAGGATCTAAAGTGCCGTTTGTTTCCATATCAATGATTAACTTGTCTAAGTCTGTACGTTGCTCAACACGGGCTGATTCAACCGAGTACGCAATACGTTCAACTGGGCTGAATGATGCATCAAGCAGCAATCGACCAATTGGACGCTCATCGTCATCAGAGGATAAACGACTAGATGCCGGCACATAACCACGACCACGCTCAACACGAATACGCATGCTGATCTCGCTGTTATTTGTTGTTAAATTACAAATAACATGATCTGGGTTAGCAATTGTTACATCGCCATCGTGCTGAATATCTGCCGCAGTCACAGGGCCTACACCAGATTTAGTCAGGGTCAGAAAAACTTCATCTTTGCCTTCTAACGTTACCGCTAGACCTTTAAGGTTTAGTAGTATTTCAATGATGTCTTCTTGTACGCCTTCTTTCGCGCTGTACTCATGCAATACACCGTCGATTTCAACTTCAGTTACTGCACATCCAGGCATAGATGATAACAGTATACGGCGTAAGGCATTACCCAAAGTGTGACCAAAGCCACGCTCGAGTGGTTCTAAAACTACTTTAGAACGCGTTGGGTTGATAGCGTCGATATCGACTAACCTTGGTTTTAGAAATTCTGTAACAGAACCCTGCATTTTATCCTCTCTTAACTCTTAACTTTACTTAGAGTAAAGTTCGACGATTAGTTGTTCATTAATGTCCGCAGACAGATCTGAACGCTCAGGTAGGCGCTTGAAGCTACCTTCCAATTTCTTACCGTCAACTTCAACCCAAGTCGGCTTTTCACGTTGCTCAGCCAACTCTAGAGCAGCGATGATACGTGCTTGTGTTTTAGACTTCTCACGGATTACAACAGTATCTTCTGGAGTAATTACGTATGAAGGAATATTCACAACACGACCATTAACTAGAATCGCTTTGTGGCTTACTAACTGACGTGCTTCAGCGCGTGTGCTAGCAAAACCCATGCGATATACAACATTGTCTAAACGTTGCTCTAAAAGCTGTAACAAGTTTTCACCTGTGTTGCCTTTAAGGCGAGCAGCTTCTTTGTAGTAGTTACGGAATTGCTTTTCTAATACACCGTAAATACGACGTACTTTTTGCTTTTCACGTAATTGTAAACCGTAATCAGATAAGCGTCCTTTACGAGCGCCGTGCTGACCAGGTGCAGTCTCAAGTTTACACTTAGAGTCGATAGCTCTTACGCCGCTCTTAAGGAACAGGTCAGTACCTTCACGACGACTCAGCTTGAGCTTAGGGCCCAAATATCTTGCCATGTTATTTCTCCTAACCTATTGTTAAACGCGACGTTTCTTCGGTGGACGACAACCATTATGTGGTATTGGCGTCACGTCAGTAATGTTGGTGATACGGTAACCAGCAGCATTCAAAGCACGTACAGCAGATTCACGACCTGGACCTGGACCTTTGATGAAAACTTCTAGATTTTTTAAACCGTATTCTTGAGCAGCAGTACCTGCACGCTCTGCAGCAACCTGAGCAGCGAATGGAGTAGATTTACGTGAACCACGGAAACCTGAACCACCGGCAGTAGCCCATGATAGTGCATTACCTTGACGGTCGGTAATCGTTACAATAGTGTTGTTGAAAGACGCATGAACATGAGCCATACCATCAGCAACTTGCTTTTTAACCTTTTTACGACGAATTGGTGTCTTAGCCATTTTACTATCCCCTTATCGCTTAATAGGCTTACGAGGACCCTTACGGGTACGCGCGTTAGTCTTTGTTCTTTGACCACGAAGTGGTAAAGAGCGACGGTGACGTAGGCCACGGAAACAACCAAGGTCCATAAGGCGCTTGATATTCAAAGTAACTTCACGACGAAGGTCACCTTCTACAGTGTACTTGCCAACTGCTTCACGCAGTACGTCAAGTGTTTCGTCTGAAAGTTCACCGATTTTTGTGGTCTCGGCGATACCAGTCGCTTCTAAGATAGCCTTAGAGCGAGTCTTACCTATGCCATAAATAGCTGTTAAACCAATAACTGCATGTTTATGATCAGGGACGTTAATGCCAGCGATACGGGCCACTAACACATCTCCTATATTTGAATTTGGTAATCATCTGTTTGAAAAGCCCGTAAGGATACTCAAACGAAGACCAAATCACAACTAAAAACACAGGCCGAGAAACCTCAGCCTGCACGACTGTTTACTTAGCCTTGCCTTTGCTTATGCTTAGGCTCACTGCAAATTACGCGTACTACACCAGCACGTTTAATAACTTTACAGTTACGGCATATTTTCTTAACGGAAGCACGTACTTTCATTGCTCAACTCCGTAAACTGACCTTATCGACCGTAGCCTTTAAGGTTCGCTTTTTTCAGCACAGAATCATACTGATGTGACATCAGATGCGTCTGTACTTGTGCCATAAAGTCCATGATTACAACAACGATAATCAAAATTGATGTACCGCCGAAATAGAATGGCGTTTGCCATGCCATAGTCATGAATTCGGGCACCAGACAGATAAAGGTTATATACAAAGCACCTGCCAATGTCAGGCGTGTCATCACTTTATCAATGTATTTAGATGTCTGCTCACCTGGACGAATACCTGGGATAAATGCGCCAGATTTTTTCAGGTTGTCTGCTGTTTCACGCGGGTTAAAAACCAACGCTGTGTAGAAAAAGCAGAAGAAGATGATAGCCGCAGCTAAAACCATTGCATACAAAGGCTGACCTGGAGTCAACGTTGTAGCAATTGCTTGTAGCACATCAGCAACCGGACCTTCACCCTGGCCGAACCAGCTTGCAATTGTACCAGGGAACAGAATTATACTGCTAGCGAAGATTGGTGGAATAACACCCGCCATATTTACTTTCAGAGGTAAATGCGTGCTTTGAGCAGCAAATACTTGACGACCTTGTTGACGTTTGGCGTAGTTAACAACAATACGTCGTTGACCACGTTCAAAGAATACAACAAGATAAGTAACAGCGAATACTATAACCGCAACCATCAACAGTACAAAAACATTCAAATCACCTTGGCGCGCCATTTCGGCTGTCGAACCAATAGCAGACGGCAGGTTAGCTACAATACCAACAAATATTAGAACTGAGATACCGTTACCGATACCACGTTCTGTTATCTGTTCGCCCAACCACATAAGGAACATAGTACCGGTTACTAAACTCACCACTGCGGTGAAATAGAATCCCATACCTGGGTTAACAACTAACCCGTTCATCATGCCCGGTAAGCTTGTGGCAATACCGATTGATTGGATAGTAGCAAGCACAAGCGTGCCGTAGCGTGTGTACTGGCTTATCTTTTTACGCCCTTGCTCACCTTCTTTCTTAAGCTCTATAAACGGCGGATACATATGCGTTAATAGTTGCGTAATAATCGAAGCCGAGATATACGGCATGATACCCAGTGCTAACACTGAAGCTCGCTCAAGCGCACCACCGCTAAACATGTTGAACATCTCAACAATGGTGCCCTTTTGTTGCTCGAAGAAATCGGCAAGTACAGCGGCGTCAATCCCAGGGATCGGCACAAATGAACCTAGACGGTAAATTATGATAGCACCCAATACGAAGAGTAATCGGCGCTTCAATTCCGAAAGTCCACCTTGTGCACTTTGTGTATCTTGACCTGGTTTAGCCATTAGTACTTCCTTAGTCTTCTACCTTGCCTCCGGCAGCTTCGATAGCTTCGCGTGCACCTTTAGAAGCCTTAAGGCCTTTAACGGTAACAGCGCGTGAAACTTCGCCAGATTTAACAACTTTAACGAACTGAACGTTCTTTTTAACTAGACCAGCTGCTTGTAACGCGCTTAGGTCTACCACATCGCCTTCAACTTTAGCGATTTCGTATAGGTTAATTTCTGCAGATACTAAAGATTTGCGAGAAGTGAAACCGAACTTAGGTAGACGACGTTGCATAGGCATTTGACCGCCTTCAAAACCAACGCGTACTTTACCGCCAGAACGTGATTTTTGACCTTTGTGACCACGGCCACCAGTCTTACCAAGACCAGAACCGATACCACGACCAACACGTTTTGGAGCAGTTTTTGAACCTGCAGCAGGTGAAAGTGTATTCAAATGCATCGAATTACCCCTCTACCTTAACCATGTAATAAACCTGGTTGATCATACCACGCACACATGCTGTGTCTTCTAACTCAACAGTGTGATTGATACGACGTAAACCAAGACCGCGTAATGTAGCTTTATGCTTCGGTAAACGACCGATAGAGCTTTTTACTTGTGTTACTTTTACAGTTTTATTAGCCATGGTTTACCCCAAAATCTCATCTACTCGAAGACCACGTTTTGCAGCGATCGACTGAGGAGAATTCATGTTCTCAAGAGCTGAGATCGTTGCACGTACAACGTTGATCGGGTTAGTAGAACCGTAACATTTAGAAAGTACGTTCTGCACACCAGTCACTTCAAGTACTGCACGCATAGCACCACCTGCAATGATACCAGTACCTTCAGATGCTGGTTTCATAAACACTTGTGAGCCAGCATGACGTCCTTTAACAGGATGCTGTAATGTGTTGCCATTTAGGTCTACGTTGATCATGTTACGACGTGCTTTTTCCATTGCTTTTTGAATAGCAGCTGGAACTTCACGTGCTTTACCATAACCGAAACCTACTTTACCTGCGCCATCACCAACTACAGTTAGTGCAGTAAAGCTAAAGATACGACCACCTTTAACTACTTTAGACACACGGTTCACCGCGATTAGCTTTTCAGCTAAATCAGGCTGTTGTTGCTTTGCTTCTACGTTAGCCATTGTCTACTCCTAGAATTGCAAACCGGCTTCACGCGCAGCATCAGCTAGCGCCTTCACACGGCCGTGATATTTAAAGCCACTGCGATCAAAAGCAATCTTTTCGATGCCTTTGTCAGCCGCACGTTCAGCAACCGCTTTACCAACTGCTTGTGCAGCTGCAACGTTGCCTGTGCCTTTAACTGTTTCGCTAATAGCTTTCTCAACAGTAGAAGCAGCAGCCAGTACATTACCCTCAGCGTTTACAACTTGAGCGTAAATGTGACGTGGCGTGCGGTGGATAACAAGACGCGTTGTGCCTTGTTCAATATAATTTCTACGAGTGCGTTTAGCACGACGTAGACGAGCTGTTTTTTTATCCATCGTCTTACCTTACTTCTTCTTAGCCTCTTTACGGCGTACATTCTCATCTGAATAACGAACACCTTTACCTTTATAAGGCTCAGGTTTACGGTATGCACGAATGTTAGCAGCTGTTTGACCAACTAACTGCTTGTCTACGCCCTTAACTAGAACTTCTGTTTGGCTTGGAGTTTCAATCGTAATTCCTTCAGGAACTGCGAAATTAACTGGGTGCGAGAAACCAAGAGTTAAGTCTAAAACTTTGCCCTTAGCTGCAGCACGGTAACCAACACCTACTAACTGAAGTTTCTTCTCGTAACCTTCATGCGTACCAACAACCATGTTGTTGATTAGAGCGCGAGCAGTACCTGCTTGTGCCCATGCATTGGCTACGCCTTCACGAGGTAAAGTTGTAATAACGTTGTCGTTAACTTGTACTTCAACAGCATTGTTGATAGTACGAGTAAGTTCACCGTTTTTGCCTTTAACTGTGATTTCCTGGCCTTTTAATGTAACTTCTACACCGGCAGGAACGTTTATTGGTGCCTTTGCTATGCGAGACATAGTTCCCCTCCGATTAAGCTACAAAACCAATGATTTCACCACCAACGCCTGCACTACGTGCTGCGCGGTCTGTCATTAGGCCTTTAGAAGTTGATACGATAGCGATACCTAAACCACCCATTACCTTCGGTAATTCGTCACGTCTCTTATAGATACGTAGACCAGGGCGACTTACACGCTGGATATTTTCAATAACAGCTTTGCCTTCGAAGTACTTTAACTCGATAGAAAGCTCAGGTTTAACATCACCACTTACTGCGAAGTCTGCGATGTAACCTTCATTTTTTAATACATTAGCTACTGCTACTTTCAGTTTCGAATTAGGCATCGTTACAGATACTTTCTTCGCTGACTGACCGTTACGGATTCGTGTAAATAAATCCGCGATAGGATCTTGCAAGCTCATAGTCTTACTCCCATGATTCTATTACCAGCTAGCCTTTTTAAGGCCAGGAATTTCACCGCGCATAGCTGCTTCGCGAACTTTAATACGGCTCATGCCGAATTTGCGAAGGAAACCATGTGGGCGGCCCGTAATGTTACAACGATTACGTTGACGTGCAGGGCTAGAATCACGAGGTAAAGCTTGTAGCTTAAGTACCGCGTCCCAACGATCATCTTCAGATGTATTAACATCACTGATGATAGCTTTTAGTGCTGCACGCTTTTCAGCGTACTGAGCAACTAGTTTAGTGCGCTTTGCTTCGCGCGCTTTCATAGAATTCTTTGCCATAACCCTACCCTTATTTCTTGAATGGGAAGTTAAACGCTTCTAACAACGCACGGCCTTCCTCATCTGATTTCGCAGATGTAGTGATTGTGATATCCATACCGCGTACACGGTCTACTTTATCATAATCAATTTCTGGGAAGATGATTTGTTCACGTACGCCCATGCTGTAGTTACCACGTCCATCAAAAGACTTAGCACTTACACCACGGAAGTCACGGATACGTGGGATAGCGATTGAAACCAAACGCTCAAAAAAGTCCCACATACGCTCGCCGCGTAGGGTTACTTTACAACCAATCGGGTAACCTTCACGCACTTTGAAGCCAGCAACAGATTTGCGTGCTTTAGTGATTAAAGGTTTCTGACCAGAGATAGCTTCTAGATCCGCAACAGCGTTATCTAAAATCTTCTTGTCAGCTAAGGCTTCGCCCACACCCATGTTTAATGTGATCTTTTCGATCTGAGGGACTTGCATGACAGAGCTGAAACCAAACTTCTCTTGAAGTTCAGCAACTACTTTGTCTTTATATACTTCATGCAGTTTCGCCATCATTCTACTCCAACTATTAGATAGTTTTACCAGTAGATTTAAAGATACGTAATTTCTTACCATCTTCAATCTTGAAACCTACACGATCTGCTTTGCTCGTTTCCGAGTTGTAGATCGCAACGTTTGATACGTCGATAGACGCTTCTTTCTCAACAATACCGCCAGCTTGGTTCAACTGTGGAACCGGCTTTTGATGTTTCTTGATTAAGTTAATGCCTTCGACAAATACTCGACCAGACTCGGTTACAACTGAAAGCACTTTGCCGCGCTTACCTTTGTCTTTACCTGCTAGTACGATTACTTCGTCATCACGACGGATTTTTGCTGCCATGATAGACTCCTTACAGTACTTCTGGGGCTAGTGAAACGATTTTCATGAACTTTTCATTACGAAGTTCGCGAGTCACAGGGCCGAAAATACGAGTACCAATAGGCTGCAAGTTATCATTTAAGATAACAGCCGCATTGCTGTCGAAACGGATCAATGAACCGTCTGGACGACGAACGCCTTTTTTGGTACGCACAACTACCGCGTTTTTAACATCACCTTTCTTCACTTTACCGCGAGGAATCGCTTCTTTTACAGAAACTTTAATGATATCGCCAATCGCTGCATAGCGACGGTGTGAACCACCAAGGACTTTTATACACTGCACTTTGCGAGCGCCGCTGTTATCAGCAACTTCCAGCTGAGTTTGCATTTGGATCATGTTAATGACCTCCGGTGTAGTAATTACAACTTGTCTTAAATTTGTTTAAAATCAAGACATTTCGATTGAATTCCACTCAAAAAACATACTAGATGTCTCTTAAGGGCGGGCAATTGTATCAGCATTGAGAGGGGAGTGGTAGGTTATTTTTTAATTAATTTAATGCGGACGCTAAATTAGAAACTGGTTTTTTATGCTATTTATCTAAATTACAGGTGGTTATAAAACAAACAAGGCATCTCAGCGATGCCTTGTTTTATATCAGTAATTAAAATTAGCCAAACAAACCTTTTAATTTGTCTTTAATTTTGTCTTTAGCTTTTTCTTTTGCTTCATCTTTAACCGCACTGCCTATATCTAATTTTATGCCAACATCATGAAATGGGCCTTTTATCCTCAGGGGAATTTTAAAGCCAGTGCTATCATCGGTAGTACCTTGACCTTCAATAGAATCAACTAAACCTGTTACTAGGCGGTAATTAACCAGAGTTTGCGGTAAATCAACATCTCCTTCACCTGAAATACGTATTAAAGGGCTGATCAACGATAAATCAGTATTTTTGCCTACGCCATTGGTAAAGTTAAAACTACCAGAAAGTGCAGAGAAATCTGTTTTCTCAGATTCCTCAAATCCTGTATCTAATCCCTCAGACACGGCATTAAAGTTGCCTTTAACTAGCTCTTTACCCTTACGCACCATTTCTGCTACGTTTGCTCCCTTAACTGCACCATCAGCGAACTTGAACCCTAGTTTACCATTAAGCGCGTTAATAAACGTTTTTTGGCTTTGCCCTGCTGTGGTTAGATTCCAGTTTAAAGAGCCCTTGCCCATTAGCTTATCAAACCCTGCAGCATCGCTAAGTAATGGCTGTGCGTCTATTTTATCTAAATCGAAGTTGGTTGCTATTTTATACGGGGTATTTTGGGCATTGATAGTCACCCCCCCTTTACCTGTTCCTTCATAAGCGGCAAAGCTATCTAAGCTTAATTTAGCAATGCTATTTTTAAGTGCTACAGTAAACTGGTTAGCGCCGAGTTTAATGTCGTTAGCTTTTAAACCGCTTGAACGGACAATCACATTTGCATCTAATGCATTTAAGCCACTTAAATCAATTTTAGTATCATCCCACACTATTGGCTCTGCAGGCTTAGAGTCGTCTTTTGCTGGGACTTCTTTTTTAGCTACGGTTTCAGGTAAGTAAGGATTTAAATCAAGCATGCCTAAGTCAATATCAGCATTAACCGCTAAACGACTGCCTAGATTCACCTTACTTTTACCTTTAATCTCGAGTGCATCGAGCGTTGCAACTAATTCAGTTAGGTTAAACTCTTCACCGAGCAGGTGCATTTGGGCATTGATACTAAAGGCATTAAACGCATTGTCTTTAGCGTTTAAGTCAACCCCTTGCCAGTTAGCAATATTTTTAACTGAATCACCGTTAAGTGCTAATAATCCATTAATATCTTGGCCTTGTTTGGCTATGCTGCCATCAAACGTTAAATCTACTAAACGTGAGTTAAGTTTTTGCTTTACATTAAATGTGGCGCCTTCAATCGCTTTTGCTGGAGTATCAAGTTTTACATCAAGTTCAAATCGCTCTTGCATATAAGTAATAGCACCGGTTACTTCGAGCTGTTTGCGCAGTGAAGGCAGTAATATAGCCAGTTCTAAATCGCTAATTTGTTGTTTAGCACCCGTTTGACCATCTAAATAAGTAAATGACCCGCCATAAATAGCGACTTCACCTAATTGAATATCAAAGTTTTCAGGTAGTTTGACTGCCTCACCCGATTGAGTTTGTTGCTCTGGTTGCTTGGCCACTGCATCAAATAACTGCCAGTTTGCTTTGCCGCTTTTATCGGTTTCTAGCAAAATATCAGGCTCATTAATTACAAACTTTTCTAGCTTTAGTTCGCCACCGAGTAATGAAAGCCACGGAATATGAACTGCAAGCTGCTGCATACTCGCCATATCAGCGCGAGAGCCGCTCGGCATATTGGCAAAATGCACATCATTAAGCTCCAGCTTTAATGCAGGAAATACACTGAGGGTTTTATCTCCCTTTATGGTTAATGTGCGCCCGGTTGTTTTTTCAACCTGCTCAGACACTTTATTAAAAATGGTATCAGTTGGAATTAAAAAAGGTGCAGCAACAATTAGTGCTATGCATACCAATAATATAACACCAATAACTTTAAATAAGGTCTTCATGATCATCCTTTCAAACGTGCAAATAATGCTCTTATCATAGCGAGAGTTAGCGCGAAAAGCATTGTTAAACAAATAAAAATCTATTAACCATAGCTATCCTCTTTCTAAATTAGGTTTTAAAGACTCACTTTAATAAACTTAAAGATTCACGCTTCTGATTACATTCCTTTAATTGTTCGGTATGATGCGCGCCCCTGTTGTATTTAGCCTAAATAAGCTAAAATAAAGCGACTAAAAAGTATATCTAACCGGAGAGTCTACAAGGCATGAAGAAACTGCTAATTTCACCGTCAAAAATGGCATTAGGCGAGCAAGAAAGTCAAATTTACCAAAACATTCTGAAGCAATCTTCAGAGCTAAGCCTAAACCTGATGGCTGTGAAAGTGGAAAACCATCCAGAAGACTTTTTAGGTTGGTGTTACGAGCTATTAAGCGCAAGCCGCGACCGCATTAATTATGACTTACTCGAAACCCCACAATTACCATTATTAAAAAAGCTGCATGACCAACTTATTTCAGCCATTAGCTTTTTACAATTAAAAACATTACGGGTAGCGCCTTGGCCAGTAGTGAGTATGTTTGTAGAGCAACATAAAGAACTGGTGGCACTTGATGAGCAGTTACGTTTAACTACTTATATTGCAGGCCTACGTGAAAAATCGTTAAAAGATATGATCCCTGAAGACTTACTCGCTTTTAGCGGTAAGCATATGGCATCACTCGATCCGAGTACTTATAACTTTGATGTAGAATGGTTTGCCTCTACCAAAAGCGCCAAAGGTTTTCACCAGATGCTGGCTGACCTGCCAGGTGCCTTCGACGATGCGCTTAGCAACATTCCACTTGAGGGTGATGTAGCCCAAACTGATTATCAGCAATTTGTAGTTGCTTACTTGAGTGCATTTAATGGTTGTGATGAAAAACCAACACTGGCACCTGCCACCCGCTTATTAGCAATGCGCCGCCCTGATGTATTTACACCAATAAGCAATAGCCGCTTAGATGCACTTTGCTCAGCTTTAGGTATCACCAAATTAAATAACCGCGACTTTGAGCGTTATTGGCAAGATGTAGTACAAAGTATTCACGCTATGTCATGGTTTAAAATGGCCAACGCTGGTAATGAACTAGAAACCCAATTAGTAGATATTAAAGCGCTTATACCTTGCTTTTTTTACTATGCAGATACTAACACTGCTGATAACTCTAACTACATTAAGCTACTTAATAAACCTACACGTAGCACTTCTAGCAGCAGTAAAGCGCCACGCCGAGGTAAAGAATCTGCTGAGATTTTAGTGGACCGCGCTCTTGCTGCTGATGATATCCCAGAACATATTCGTGCTAAACGTGACTCCATTATTAGCGAAGTACAGAAAGGTCGTGGCGTAAACGAAACAATTACCCTAATGCGTACCATATTTGGTTAATTAATCAACAAGCAAACCCAAATGGCCTAGCAGCGCTTTGATGGTGCAGCTAGGCTACTTTTTGCACCAGCAAAGTGAACCTTTAAAATAATCACTTTTGTATACCTACCTCATATTATTTTCAATACATTGTTTTAAATAATAAAAATAATTTATAAACAAATAAGTTTAATTTGGCACACACAGTGCAAATACCCCATTAGTAACATAATAAAATGCCGCCAAACAAAAGGTTGTAGTCATTCATAATAAAAAGCCTTGGCGTGCAAAATCATACAATGGGAAATAAGACATGCTAAAACTACAAAAAACAATATTGATCAGTGCATTGGCATTAACAGGAATGACATCAACTACTGCATGTGCTGAAGTAACAGCAAATGCAGCAGCCACTTCTAACTACTTATGGCGCGGACAAGAGCAAACTGGGGGCGATGCAGCTGTATCTGGCGGTATTGATTACGCTAATGAATCTGGCTTTTATGCGGGTACTTGGGCGTCAAATGCGTCTTGGGCCGATGAAATGACCTACGAGCTAGACTTATACGCAGGTTTTGGCGGCGCAATTAATGAAAGCGTGAGTTATGACGTAGGTTATATTTATTACGCATACCCAGATGCGGCATCAGGTGCCGATGCAGATTTTTCTGAAGTTTACGGTAGCATTAGTGTGCAAGGTTTTACATTTGGCGCAGCCGTACTTGCAACTTCTGCTGCCAATGGTGACGGTACTGATTTTGGTGATTCATTGTATCTAAATGCCGATTACAGCTTCGCTGTTGGTAGCGATGGCACAGAAATGGCGCTACACATAGGGCATTACTCAGGCGATTTCATCGGTGATGACAATATTATTGATTATGGTGTATCTGTGTCTAAAGATGGTTTTACTTTTGGTCTATCAGATAACGACATGGACGGCTCTGATGTAAAAGCCTATGTAGCCTACGCTGTAGACTTTAACCTATAAAAAATGTGTTACTTGCTGCAACACTAAGGGCCGCAAGGCCCTTTCTCGTTTCATTGAGATCTTACTGCTACTCAAATTTGTTTTTGCTAAAATTTTTTTACTGCCAGTTTATTTTTATGATTGAATAAGCTTAATAACACTTGCTTAGAAATGAGCCTATCGGTATAAAAACCAAACACTCTAAAAATAAGAAGCGAACAGCCATGCAAGATCACAAAAGCCAACCATTAACCGATTTTATAGAATACCCGCCAGAGGAAATGCTCGAGCGAGCGAATGAGTTTTTACAAACTAGCCAACGCCGCCATAGTATTCGCAGCTTTAGTAACCGCCAGGTGCCAAAAGAAATAATCGAAACCTGTATAAAAGCGGCAGGTACAGCACCTAGTGGCGCAAACCACCAGCCTTGGCATTTTGTGGCCATTAATAGCGCAGATGTTAAAAAGCAAATTCGTGAAGCAGCCGAGAAATTAGAACGCTCATTTTATGAAGGTCGCGCAGGCGAAGAATGGCTTGATGCATTAAAACCATTAGGTACCGATGCTAATAAACCCTATTTAGAGCACGCACCATGGTTGATTGCAGTGTTTAGTCAAAAAAAGGGGGGTGTAAATACGGACGATAAAAACACTAATTACTATGTACATGAATCGGTAGGGCTGGCCACTGGTTTTTTAATTCAAGCACTACACCGAGCAGGCCTTGCAACCCTGACCCACACGCCAAAACCAATGAGCTTTTTAACCGATATTTGTGGCCGTGATAAAGACAACGAGCGTCCTTATATGCTATTAATTGCAGGCTACCCCGATGAGCATGCAACGGTGCCTCTGCATGCACTTGATAAAAAATCGCTGGATGAAATAGCCACATTTATTTAACCCGAACTCTGGTTATTGAGTTATTGGTTAATAATCCACTGCTATTTTATCGCCAGCTTTAAGGCCCGTAATAACATGTTGCTGATTATCAAACTGCTCACCTAAGCGTACAAAGCGACGCTCAATTTTGTCAGCGCTAATGACATACATCATACTGAGCTGTCCAAAATCATGTATCCAACGAGGATCTACCAGTACACCTTGGGTGCTTTTAAACGGTAAATGCAATTGTGCATATAACCCAGGGATCATCCCAGGCTGTGGTTCAATTTCTAGTCGTATAAGTAAGCTACGTGCAGCGTTATCAACAACAGGTATAATTTCACTGATATTGGCAGCTGTTGTCATATCGAGCGAAGGCAAACTCACGTTTAAACGATCGCCTAATTTAAGCTTTACTGCTTGTTGCTCTCGTACATTAAAAGCAAGTTGAAGTTGTTTTGGATTATAAAGCGTTAACAACGGTATACCAGGTGTGGCTGTATCGCCTGGTTCGGCTAAACGCTCAACAACTACACCCGAGATTGGGGCTTTAATTTGCGTGTAATTAAGTGATACCTGTGCCTGGGTTTGCTGCTGTTTTGCTCCAGCTAAGTTGGCAGTTAAGTTATCAAATTTTGCTTTAGCATCATCAAATTCACTCACTGGTACTAACCCTTTTGCCTGTAAGTCAGTTACTCTAATAAGTTGCTTTTTAGCTTGGTTTAATGAGGCTTGCACCGCATTAATATTTGCCTCACTTTGTGCCAGCATCGCTTTAAAGTCATCTTGCTTTAGGGTGATCAATAAGTCACCTTGACTAACCTTATCACCGGCGCGCACTTTAAATTGCCTTACTTGTGCCATTACATTTGACGAAATTTGGGTGTTTTGTTTCGCAATTACACTCCCTGGTACATACTCTGTTCGCGAAATAGTTTGCAGCTCAACAGTGACCACCTCACCTTGATATTGAGTAACTGGAATCTCTTTTAACCCTGCAGATTGTTTATCACTAAAGCTACCGGCCATGTATAGCACAGCTACAATAACCACAACCAATGCACTGATTGCGCCTAAAACTTTTGATTTACCCTGCATGTGCTTCTTCCTCTGGGTTTGTAAACACTAAATAATAAACAAGCGGTACAACAAATAACGAAAACACGGTAGACGCCACGATGCCAAAAATAATTGCTATGGCTAATCCGCTAAATACTGGGTCAAGTGTGATCACTAAGTTACCTAATAAAGTAGTTCCGGCGGTTAACAATACTGGGCGCATTCGTACTGACCCTGCAGCAATAAGTGCCTCTTTTATTGCCATCCCCTGAGCGCGTGCTTGGTTAATAAATTCAACTAAAATAAGTGAGTTACGAACGACAATACCTGCTAAGGCAATCATGCCTATCATCGCAGTCGCGGTAAATAATACCGGCTCAGGAGCCCCCGCTATGGTGCGTTCACCAAATTGATTGAGTAACCAAAACCCAGGCATAATACCAATCACAGTTAATGGAATAGCCGACATGATAATCAGCGATAAACTCGCCGACTGTGTTTGTACCCGTAAAATAATAAATATAGCACTGAGCGCAAAGGCAAAAGCAATGCCCATATCCCTGAACACATCAATAGTGATACGCCACTCACCTTCACCACTAAAGTTAACATCAGTTCCTTGCGGTAATTGCCATGGCGCGGTTCCACCATTATTAAAAAAGTGCCGTGTTAACCACGCCTTTTTTTCAAATCCTTCATTGCGTGCGTTCAAATCGGCATTTACATCCGCAATAACCTCTGCAGGCGTGCGTCCATTTAGTTCGGCCATCACATAAATAACGTCACGCTGATCTTTACGCATTAGTGTGTCGGCCACGTTTAATGGTTTAAACTCTCCCAGCTCTGAAAGCGACACTAAAGGTCTGGGGGCACTTGTTATACCTAACTCATTACTGGTTTTAGCTAAGTCCCTATCCCCTCTTACTTGCAGTGTAAGTAATTGTGAAAGCTGATTACGCTCGCTATAAGGCAATTGTAATTGTATTGGAACTGGCTGAGTTTCACCGCTTACGTACAACACTCCAACCTGTTGCCCCTGCGAAGCAATACTGAGTGTTTGTGCAATATTTTGGGTAGCAATAGCACTGAGCGCAGCCTTGGTTTTATCCGTAATAAAGCGCTGTAATGGGGCTGGGGCAACTAAAGATGTGTCAACCTCAACAACATGAGGCTCTTGGCGTAAACGTGCTGCAACATGTTGAGCAGCCTGCCTATGGGTATGCTTATCAACAAAGGGATCACGATACACTTCAGCGACTAAAGTGCTCAACACCGGTGGCCCAGGTGGTACCTCAACCACTTTAATAACAATGCCATTTTTTGCTAAAGGAGCAAGTTGTTCGCGTAACCGCATAACCACCCCATGCGATTGATGATCTCGTGCTGATTTATCCACCAGCAATACTCTGAGCTCTGCTAAGTTAGCAGCTTCACGGCGATAATAACCACGCACCATGCCATTAAAATCCATGCTGGAGGGCTGCCCAATATATGCGGCTATTTCACTTACTTCATTTAACTGCCACGTGAGGGTTTGAATTTGCTTAGTAAAAGCAGCTGTGCTCTCTAGATTAGTACCCTCTGGCATATCTATAAGTACTTGCAGCTCATTTTTGTTATCAAAGGGCAGGAGTTTTAATGGTACCAAGCGCATCACGGGTAACATGGCACTGATAATAAACAATCCTAATGTTATCCATAGCACCCATTTAGCTCGCACTTTTGAGGCAAGTAATGGACTGAGTAATCGTTGGTATAAACCCGCTTTAGGCTCAAGCTCAGGTTGTTCTAGGGTGTTTGGTTTAAGCAATTTCATTGCCAACCATGGGGTGACAAAAAAGGCTACCAAAGTAGATACCATGACACTAATGGGCACGTTGAACGCCATAGGTGCCATGTATGGCCCCATCATGCCGGTAATAAACGCCAGTGGAATAAACGCCACCATTATAGTGAGTGTCGACATAAGCAAGGCATTTCGAATTTCGCTCATTGCGCCAACAACATGCTGTTTTTTATCGCCTTTGTTATTTATAAAGCGACTAATATTATCAATACCCGTGATTGGGTCGTCTACCAGTAAGCCTAATGATAAAATAAGCGCAAATAAGGTCACCCGGTTAATGGTGTAACCAAATGCAAAATCTAATGAGAGTGTAATGCCATAACAAATAGGAACCGCCAGCCCAACCACTACGGCAGGGCGCCAACCTAAAAACACGCCAACAAATATCACCACAGTAAACACTGCAAACACTAAACTTGATGTGAGGTTATTTACTTTTTCATTCGCAGTTTGGCCATAATCTCTGAGTACTGTATAGCTAACTTCTGGTGGTAATAAGGTATTTGTAAGTTCATTCATCATGGTATGAACATCATTTGCAACAGCAACCGCATTAGTCCCTGTTTGCTTGGCTACGCTTAAAGTAACCATAGGCAACTGCTGCTGATCAGTAGATTGCGCTAACCATTGGTAATGCTCAGTTTCACCAGGGCCATCGCTTACTGTTGCAATGTCCATCAAGTAAACACTTTTACCATTAACCACATTAACAACTAATTGCTCTACCGCTGATTGTGTTCTTAGTACATCACCTGCCTGAATAGCAATTTGCTGCTGATTATCAACCACATTTCCCACTTGGGTGAGTTGGTTTGATACATTTAATGCGTAAAAAACATCGTTTACCGTGGTTTGATGGGCAGCCAGTGCGCTGGCATTTAAATTGATGGTAAGAGTACGTGTACGCCCCGAAATTACTTTAACTTCACTGGTATGCTCAATGCGTTGTAAACTATTAGCAATTTCGTTAGCAAAACGGGTTAGTTCATAATCACCATAGAGTTGCGGGTCTTTACTGTAGAGACCTAACATCACAATAGGCACGTCATCTACTTCTATTGGGCGAATTTGCCAACTTTTGATCACCGATGCCATTGTATGCTGATAACTATTTAGTTTTGCGTAGGTATCTAAAATAGCTTGTTCGCGGTTGTGCCCTACTTCAAAACGCAGCGTAACCACTGTACTGTTAGTTTGTGTGGTTGAGTAAATATGCTCAACTCCCACCAACTGGGCCAGTAACTTTTCGAGCGGTTGAGTTACTAACCTAGCGACTTCAGGCGCCTCAACGTTAGGTGCAGATACATAAATATCGAGCATGGGCACAGTAATTTGTGGCTCTTCTTCTCGAGGTGTCTGATTTAGTGCAAATACCCCAAGTAACAAAGACATCACAAAAATAATAATCGGAATGCGACCACTTAAACTACTTTTTACCGCATTGTCTATTAAGCTCATCGCACTTAGCCCTTACAAAATAACCCATACAAGGTACCAAGCAGAACGACTGCATTTTCATCAATGACACGATAATAAATTGTTTGGCTCTCGCGGCGCGTAGCTACAATATTTGCTTTACGCAGCGCTGCTAAATGCTGTGATAACGCAGACTGCGCTAATGGCACGGCTTCATTAAGCTGAGACACGCTCATCTCGGAGTCTTGCAAAGAACATAAAATCATTAAGCGATTTTTATTGGCTAAAATTTTTAATAGCTGCTCAGCTTGTTCTACATTGCCGGCCATGGCAGTAAAGTCAATATTCATACTATGCTCTTATTCTAAAATAGAGCCTGAGTATAAGACGTTAGGTTAGAAAAGTCTAACATTAGATTTTACTAATATAGATATATCTAATATAGTAGCTGTACTGAATTAAATAACTGGCCTACTATAATGAAACTAAACAATGCACTCAGACTAATCGCTGGCATAATGATTATTGTGTCGCTTTTATTGCAAACTTATCACGATCCTAAGTGGATTTACTTTACAGCTTTTATCGCAGTAAATTTAATTCAATCAGCTTTTACTAGCTGGTGCCCAATGATCACTTTATTACGCAAACTTGGCTTTAAGGAATAAACACCATGCTTACACCCATTCCCGATTTACTAAAAATAATTACTCCTAATCAGCGCCGTATTGATGCCGAACAAGCAAAGAAAGAACTTGAGCAAAATAAAGGCTTACTGATTGATGTGCGTGAACCCGCTGAACATGCCACCAAAGCAGCTACTGGCGCAATTAACATTCCACGCGGGTTACTTGAAATGAAACTTATGGAAATAGAAAAAGACGCAGCCCGTCCTATTTATTTACATTGCGCTAGTGGCGCGCGTGCAACATTAAGTGCTGAGGCACTGACTCGAGTAGGTTACAGAAATGTGACAGTTATCACCTGTGATGCAACGAAAGTGTTGAATACATTCTAATTTTTTTAACAAAAAAGTAACCTTAATGTGGTACGATTTGCTTTTTATACTTTATAGGTACAAAGCAATGACGCTTACACGAAGAACTTTTTTAAAAGCCTCGGCAGCAGGATTTGGGGTCGCAGTCTTATCGTTAGGGTTAACGGGTTGTCGGTTTGATGATGAAGATGATAATTTTATTGACGTTAGCTTTAACCATGGCGTCGCTAGTGGCGATCCACTAGCAGATAGCTTAATTTTATGGACTCGCGTTACACCAAAAGATCCAGCAACCAGCCGTATTAAAGTGCAATGGCAGGCTGCGACAGATGAAAATTTCACCTCTATTAGTCACGATGGTGAAGCCTATATAAGTGCAGCCACAGACTTTACTCTCAAAATTGACTTACAAGGCCTTGATCCCAACACAACGTATTACTACCGCTTTAAATCAAATGGTAAAACCTCTCCTATTGGCTCAGGTAAAACATTACCAACAGGCAATATTGATCAAGTAAAGCTGGCAGTTGTGTCGTGCGCTAATTACCCTGCTGGCTTTTTTCATGTTTATGGTGAAATAGCAAAGCAACCTGACTTAGATGCGGTACTCCATTTAGGCGATTACATATACGAATATGGAAATAATGGCTACGCTACTGAAGACGCAACTAGCTTAGGTCGCTTACTACCTGAAGATAACAGCAATGAAATTATTAGCTTAACTGACTATCGTAAACGCTATGCCCACTACCGCACCGATAGCAATTTACAAGCAGCTCACAGCAATTGCGCCTTTATAACAGTATGGGACGACCATGAGGTTACTAATGATACTTGGCGTGAAGGTGCAGAAAACCATAATGACGGTGAAGGTGAATTTAGCGCGCGTAAACTACATGCCCTACAAGCCTACTTTGAATGGATGCCTATACGTAATGTAGCCGATAAAGAACGTATTTATCGCCGTTTTGAATTTGGTAATTTAATGTCGCTATACATGCTAGATACCCGTGTGCTCGCTCGTGATGAACAACTCAACTATGCTGATTTTGATTTAACTAGCGCACAAGGGCAAAGCGATTTTGTTAGTGCTGTTAGTTCGCCCACACGCGCATTACTGGGTAGTGAACAACTAACCTGGCTCACCGATGGTATGACAACCTCAAACTCAAAATGGCAAGTACTTGGCCAACAAGTGTTAATGACCAAGATGCACCTGCCGTTTGAAGTACTACAGCTTTTAGTGAGCCTACAAGTAAGCCAAGCAAATGGTGCTGACACTGGCGCCCTGCTTGCTCAAGCATCAGCATTATTTGCTGAGCTGGCACAAATTAAAGGCCGTATTCTAGCTGGTGATCCAACAGTAACTGATGCAGAGCGTGCGCGTGTTGATACCACCGCACCTTACAATTTAGATGCCTGGGACGGCTACGCCTATGAGCGTGAGGTACTGCTTGGTACAGCTATTGCTGCACAAAAAAACTTAGTGGTGTTAGCCGGCGATACTCACAATGGTTGGGCTGGGCAATTAAAAACTGATGCGAGCAATCCAATAGCCGCATCACAAAATGCGGGAGTTGAGTTTGCCACCTCTTCAGTGTCTTCGCCAGGTCTTGAAAAATACTTAGCACTAAATACACAGGGCCCTGAAGTTACAGTTCAAATGGAGCAAGTTCTTGCTTTACTTGTAAACGACTTGGCTTATAGCAATTTGGCTGAGCGAGGTTATCTAACAGTTACCTTCACTCAAGAACAAGCAAGCGCTAAGTGGAATTATGTAAGCAGCATAAAAACAACCTCTTACGAAATGCAAACCGAGCGCAGCAAAGAATTACGTATGCTAGCAGGTCAGCCTGAAATACAAGGGTAAATTACTCTAAACACGAGAAAACCAATCTAAGGCTCATAACTTCCTTAGATTGGTTTAATAAAAATAACCTATTTTCAAAGAGAGCTGTTGGTTACTTTTTCTCATCCAATAAAGTAACTAACATTTGCTCGATATTTTTTACACTGTAGGTCAATGAGCGAATCAGTTCGACTTGGCTTGGTGGCTCGTCTTGTTTTGCTTGAACGGGTTGTTCTGCAGTGAGGTTATCTTTTTGCGTTAAAATGGCTTCACGAAATTCACTGGCATCAACTACCCCAAGTAACGATACCAACGCACCATGTCCCGACTGTCCTGCTGTTTCAAAACTTAAACGGTATAAGCCAAACATGCGCATTAGCGGCCCCTGACTCAACCCGACATCAGTGATTTTTTCTAGTGGAATCGATTTTTCTTCTTTAAATAAAATACCGCGTTTAACCACTAGCTTGCGCTCTAGTAAATCGGCCGACATAGCGGCTAATACTCTACTTGCGACTAGCCACACTAAAAGTAATACAACGGGTAAAAGTATAATAGTTACAACTGGAAAAAGGCTAAATATTGCAGCTAAGCACATCCAGTACTGTTTTACCTTGTTATCAAAAGTGGCACTTTTTAAAGTTATATTAGACATAGTTTTATTACTTTTAAATTATAGTATTTTTAAGTTACATTAATTATAAGTTGTACACAATTCAACCACCTTGATAGTTACAATCCAATAACCACTTTAATTGCCAGCGCAATAAATACCGCACCTAACAGCCTATCTAACCATATATTTTGTTTAGTAAAACCAAAGCGCTTTTTAGACACCTCAGTGAGTAAGGCTACCAATAAATACCAGCCGGTATCTATCACGAAAACCGTTAAGCACATAACAACGCCAATACTTAGAGTAAGATTCTCTGGGTCAATAAATTGTGAAAATAATGCCAGAAAGAAAATTGCTAGCTTAGGGTTTAAAAATGCAATGGCAAAGCCATCTTGTAACGCCTTAGAACTGCTCACGTCGCTTTGCTGAATATGTAGCTCGCTGTCGCTGGGTTTTGAAAATAGTATTTTCAAACCTAAATACGCTAAATAGGCTGCCCCTAAATACACTAAAAATTGGTACACAGTAGGAAATTGCAACATCAATGCACCTAATCCCAACAGTGAAGCTGCGGCATATAAGCCCACTCCAAAACCATGGCTTAATGCTGCCAGCATGCCATTTTTCATGCCACCGCTTAAGCTATGTTTTAATACCACAGCTAAACTGGGCCCAGGCGACATTGCCCCCATCATGCACACCAGTGCTAAGCTCAACCATAATGATAACGCCATTAGTAACCCTTATATTTCTTCATTTTCAATTAGTAATGCATAACCATGCACCTGCCCATAAAAGCCTGTCAATGGCACTGCGTTTATTACTTTCCAACCGTCTTGGCTTAATTCCTGTATGCGATCATTTAGTGCGACTATATCTACCCCACCCAAAAAACGGGACTTTCTGAATTCGATTACTTTTTGCATTACAAATACCTGCTTTATAGGCTGTATTCAAAATCGTAATGATGAATACCTTGCTCAATCCGTATTTTCATACTGCCAGTTAGTCCTGCTAGCTCATCAGTGCCTGAGTCGGGCACCACTTTTAAAATTAAGCTGTCTTGGCCTTTGTCCATCAGCCCAAAATGCTGCAGTACAAAACTGCCTTTCTTGCCCTCAAGCTCGCCTATCACTTGCTCTATTGCAACATAACCAGCGCTGCCTTGGGTGGGAGTCATGGCGCTAAGCATTTCGCCTTGGCTAGTTGCCGTTAAGCTACCAGTAAATTGTTTATCAATCGACATCCGACCTAAATTAACGCCTTCCTGCCCATGTGCATACCCTTCTATAGGCGCTAATGTCACGGTAAACTCGCCTGTTATCTGTTTAGTTGTCATAATTTTCCCTGTTGATGATTTTTAATACTATTGATTTTTAATCTATTGATGCCATATCTATACCTTAATCATCAATAAGAATCTACTATGCCTACAGACAAGCCTGCTTCAGATAAAGCCGCCTTTAGCGCTTTATTCCCTATATTCAATTTTATTAAGCCTTATAAATGGGTGGTTTTAGGGGCTCTAGTAGCATTACTTGCCACCGCAGGGGTTAATTTATCGCTAGGCCAAGGCGTTAAGTTTGTGATTGATCATGGCTTTATTGCCGGCTCGCAAGCGCAGTTACAACAAGCTGTTTTGGTATTAATTGGCTTGATCAGTTTATTGGCGGTGGGCACATTCAGCCGATTTTATTTAATGTCGTGGATTGGCGAGCGAGTCAGTAACGATATTAGAAAAGCTGTATTCAATCGTATTGTTACTTTGCATCCGAGTTATTTTGAAGAAAACCGCAGTGGCGAGCTGATGTCGCGACTCACTACCGACACTACCTTATTACAATCTATTATCGGCTCATCATTTTCTATGGCGCTGCGAAGCGCGCTAATGTTAGTCGGTGGTTTAATTATGCTACTTGTTACTAATTTAAAGCTTACCTTAGTCGTCGTGGCCTGCGTCCCTTTAGTACTGGTGCCTATGTTGGTTTTTGGTAAAAAGGTACGCAAACTTGCAAGTTCTAGCCAAGATGCGATTGCAGATATCAGCACCTATGCTGGTGAGATCATTCAAAACATAAAAGTTGTACAGAGTTATAGCCATGAACAGCAAGAGCAATTTGCTTTTGCTAATGAAACTGAAAAGGCCTTTAACGTTGCCAAAAGCCGCATTAAACAACGTTCGTTTTTAATTGCAGCAGTTATTTTTCTTACCTTTAGCGCTATTAGTGCCATGCTCTGGGTAGGCGGTAGTGATGTGCTCGCAGGCACTATGACGGGCGGTGAACTTGGCGCGTTTGTATTTTATGCCATTATGGTGGCCATGTCGGTTGCCACCGTCGCAGAGGTTTACGGTGAATTACAACGCGCCGCAGGAGCAGCAGCAAGGTTACTCGAGCTACTTGCGGTTGAAAGTAAAATACAAAATCCCGAAATTCCACAAGATAATCAGTTGCATACAACTACCAGTAACAGTGCAATTTCACTTGAAGGTATTAGTTTTAATTACCCTTCTCGCCCAGATGTAAGCGCATTAAATAATATCAGCTTAAATATTGAAACAGCTAAAACTGTGGCTATTGTTGGCCCTTCCGGTGCGGGTAAAACCACCTTGTTTGAACTGTTACAGCGTTTTTATGATCCTGCCAGCGGAACAATTAAATTTCATAATATAAATATTAAACAGTTGTCATTAAACACCTTACGCAACAAAATGGGTATGGTGGCACAAAACCCGATTTTATTTAGTTCTGATGTCATGCATAACATTCGCTATGGCAACCCAAGCGCCAGTGACGAGCAAGTTTATGCAGCCGCTAAACATGCCCATGCTGATGAATTTATAAAACAGTTACCACAAGGCTATAACAGCTTCTTAGGTGAGCAAGGTGTAAGGCTATCGGGTGGGCAAAAGCAACGTATTGTTCTTGCTCGCGCCATTTTAAAAGACCCAGAGATACTGCTACTTGATGAGGCTACCAGCGCGCTTGATGCGCAAAGCGAGCATCATGTTCAGGCTGCACTTGAGCACTTAATGCAAAATAGAACAACGCTGATTATTGCCCATAGACTGGCCACGGTAAAACATGCCGATATGATTGTAGTAATGGAAAATGGCGAAATAAAAGCCACAGGCACTCATCAGCAATTAATGGCAAATAACCCTTTGTATCAAAAACTATGTGAATTACAGTTTAATTTAGATTGATTGCATTTTAGTTGCTACTTCTTTTTAAGCCATTTATTCATTGCGGTATCGTAAGCCTCAGTTAGCTTAGTTTTATCGCACTTTACACCAGCTATGTAACTATCGGGCAAGTCATTTTTTGGCATAACCCCAGCACCAACGGATACTTTCCTAAAACAGCTATCACCTCGTTGATAAGTGGTAAATTGCATATTTTGCTGCTCTATTTTTAATAGTGGCTTTACCTTGCCTGGATGCTCTTTTGAAACTGTAATACGCTTTTTCTGAGGGTCACTCTTTGCAGTATCAGAATAGCCAGTTTGTTGCTGTAAAATACTGTTGAGTCCTTTGTTTAAATCGATCTTTTTATAAGGCTTTAAAATTACAGGCTGAGTATTTTTCGTGGTGGTATTTAGCGGCTTAGTCGTTTTCTCTGTTTTTTTATAATTAATACTTAGTGGTTTTGATTGGGTTGCATTAATAAGCTCAATAGATTTAATCTCTGTATTTTTATTTGTATGAGCGCGTTGTTGAGGGACTTGTTGTGTTGCTTTAATTTTAGCTGGCACACTTACCATATAAGCTTTAATTGCGGTGGTTTTATGTCAGGTGCTTTTAATGTGGCAACAAAAAGCAAAACTAATCCGTGTAAACATATTGATAAAATAATTGCCGTGCGCCACGCTGCCATAAATATGTCCTTATCGAAGAACTATTTGTGACAGCTAACGCAGGCAAAAGTGCCATTAAAATATACAAAACCACGCATTTGCGCGGTTTTAGCTATTAACCTTGTGTATTAGGCACTATTTGAATTTCGACGCGGCGGTTTTGCGCGCGACCATTCGCGGTATCGTTAGTGGCAATTGGGCGTGATTCACCAAAGCCGCTAGTGCTTACTCGTGCAGCCATAATTTGTTGGTTTACCAAGTAATTTTTTACACTTTGTGCTCGCTGCTCTGAAAGAGTCATGTTGTAACTATCTTTGCCCGTGCTGTCGGTGTGACCTTCGACACTTAAGTAGGTTTTTTCGTATTTATTCATTACACTTGCTATCGCATTTAGAGTGTCATGAAAGCCCGATGAAATATAAGATTGATCAGTCGCAAACGTAATATTAGATGGCATCACTAAGCGTAAGTTATCACCTTCACGTACCACTTCAACTCCCGAACCTGCTAGTTCATCACGAAAAGCAGCCTCTTGTTTATCCATGTAATCACCTACAGCTGCACCCGCTAGCGCACCAATAGCTGCACCAATAAAAATACGTTTATCTTTGTGGTTACCTGTAGCTTTACCTAAAATTCCCCCTGCTGCAGCACCAATAGCGGCGCCTTTACCCGTGTTATTCATTTCACAGCCAGAAAGTAATACGGCAACGACAGTGACACTTAAAAGTGATTTGGTTAACATCATGGTAATTTCCTATTCATTTAGAATTTATTATTGCAATTATGCAAACATTTTTATGAACCAAAAATGAAGAGTAACGTAAAACACGTATTATTACTTACTTCATACGGACTAATGATAGCGCTTCATAAAAATGTCATACTTATTTGTGACACTTTAATGATTTATCAAAAAGGCGATGGCCACTATGTTAATTGCGATTTTTAGGCAGTTTTTTTTTCTTGGCTGCATGAGTTTTGGCGGCCCTGCCGCCCATTTAGGTTACTTTAAACATCACTTTGTTGATTCGCTGCGCTGGTTAAGTATCAGTCGCTATTCACAGCTAATAAGCCTCAGTCAAGCTCTGCCTGGCCCTGGCTCTAGTCAGGTTAGCTTTGCAATTGGAGTAGAGCGTGCAGGTGTACTCGGTGGCATCACCGCATTTATTGGTTTTACCTTGCCTTCTTTTTTAATAATGACACTGCTTGCTATTAGTGCTCACCAATTTGACGCCGTTTATTTTGCTGTGATCACCGGATTGAAGCTCTTTGCTGTAGTGATTGTTGCCGATGCGACCCTTAGTATGGCCAAAAGCTTTTGCAGCAACCTAATCCTTAAGCTAATTGCAGTTATAAGCACCCTAGCTCTTGTTCTACTGCCGATGTTAGGTACACAAATTATTATTTTACTGATTGCGGCCGCAGTCGGCGCTATCTGGCCACTCTTAAAATTAAGTGATTTATCACAGCAAACTAGCAGTGATCAGGGGAAAGTTAACTGGGTTGCACTTAGTTTATTTGCGCTACTGCTTGGAGTTAGCTTTATTCCAATAGGGCAAGAATTTGCGTTATTTGCGCCTTTTTACCAAGCTGGTGCTATGGTATTTGGTGGCGGGCATGTTGTGTTGCCAGTACTTCAAGCGGGTGTGCCAACGTTAAGTGATGATCAATTTTTAACGGCTTACGCCAGTGCTCAGGCTATACCTGGGCCTATGTTTACAATAGCCACCTACTTAGGCGCGCAGCTAAATACCGAGCAGCCAATAATGGGCGCAATCATAGCTACATTATTGATATTTACCCCAGGGTTTTTACTGATGTTGGCATTTCAGAAAAGCTGGATTAATTTAGCCAGTAAGCCCCGCTTTGCCAGCTCAATTGCCGCGCTTAATGCCGCCGTAGTTGGTTTTTTAGCTGCAGCATTGTATTCGCCCATTTGGACTTCAGCTATTAATAGTGTGTGGCATATTGCATTAGTGATTGCTGCATTTACGTGGCTACGTATGAAAAAGCCACCTATTTGGTGGCTATTATTGCTCTTTATTGGTGTTGGCCTTGGACAGCATTATTGGGCACTTTAATACTAGGTTTGCCCGCCATATTCACCCCGTCAGCTGGGCTTAACTGCCCACTGACACTTTGATAAGCGCGCAGTCCAAACACCGGTAATACGGCCAGTAAATGATCCATAATTTCAGCTTGTAAATGCTCGTACGATATCCAACGTTTGTCTTCACTAAAGCAGTAAAACTCAATCGGTAGGCCATGGTTAAGCGGTTGAAGTTCACGCACCATAAGTGTGAGCGAGGTATTGATTTTACTGTGTTGCTTTAAGTAACCCTCTGCATAGCGACGAAATAGCCCTAAGTTCGACACCGGATCGGGAAGTGTGCCTAGTCGAATATATTCTTGCAGTGGTATTGCCGCTTCTATTTGCGCTTTAAAATCATCATCAACTAAAAAGATGCTGTTCATATCAATGTTTAAAGAACGTTTAATACGTCGCCCACCAGATTCTTGCATACCGCGCCAATTTTTAAATGAACCGGCCACCAGCATATAAGTGGGTATAGTCGTTATGGTGTTGTCCCAGTTTCGCACTTTTACAGTATTAAGTCCTAAATCAATTACTTCGCCATCGGCGCCGTAGTTATCTACTTGGATCCAGTCCCCATAGGTCACTAAACGATTAGCGGCAATTTGAATGCTGGCGACAAAACCTAATATGGTGTCTTTAAATACTAATAAAGTAACAGCGGCGATCGCACCAAAACCAGAAAGAATATAAGTCGGCGATTTTTCAAGCACAATACTAACAATTAATATTGAACACACAATAAAGGTGATCAGCTTCACTACTTGAATTAGCCCTTGAATAGGCACTTCGCGGGCAAAATCTAATTGGTTATAAATAGCGCCAGCAATACTCACTATACTGCTAATAATAAAACCTATATAAATAATTAATAATGCTTGGCCAATGGTTTTAAGGATCTCTTGGGCAATTGCATTAACGGGGTAAACACTGTCAAATGTGGCTAAAAAAAGTACACAACATAACAAGCAGGCAATTCGTTTATTGAGCTTGGTCAACATCGGTGACAATGAACCAATACGCTCAGGCGAGAGTTTAGTCACCACCTTTTGAATACCCGGTAACATTAAGCGACGCGTAAATAAGTAAACAAATAATAAAGAAAGGATGCCAATGGATGAGGCCGTGATCGCACTGAGAAAAAAAGCATCGGGGACTTTTTCAAACCAAGGAGTAATTAGCTCCTGTAGGTGTGTTTTGGTCATGGTATTTCAATTTCCTTACTGGGAGTTAATTCAGTACTAGCTTGCTGAATATGAATAGCGCTTAATTGCTTATCTTTTTTTGTCCATAAATTATTTAAATATTGCTGAAACTCGGCTCTAAATGCGTGATCTGTTTGGTAACTGCCAATCATCTGTGTATTTATTGGCATCACCTCAATTGTAATATTAATAGACTCTAGTTCGCCTTTTAAAATATTACGACACACATGATCTGACTTACCGCTATACACTAAACTAGTGTTAAGCATAGCGTCAAATTGCTCGTTTAAAACTTCTAAGGCAAAAGCAGTTCCACCAGCCTTAGGCTTTAATAAATGCTGAAAAGGGCTTTGTTGATGCTTATGCTTTTGCGCAGTAAAACGTGTACCTTCTACAAAATTAACTATGGTTGTAGGATGATGACGAAAGTTACGGCAACTGCGCTTAGTGCGCTCGACATCTAAGCCTTTTAAATTGGGGTTTTTTGCCAATTGCGCTTTGCTCACCCGTTTCATAAAGGGCATACCCATTGCCCACGCACCAGTGCCTATAAATGGCACATACTTAAGCTCATCTTTTAAAAAAAACTTAGGAGCTGGTAATGCATTTAATGAGCTTAATACCGCAATATCAAGCCAGCTAATATGATTACTGATTAGCAAATACCAACTATTGGCATTCACCTCCCCACTAATATTAACTTTAATATCATTACAGCCTAGCCATAGCCCTAAGCGGTTACCTTTACACCACCCCTTGTACGCACCGTGTAATAATTTACTTACTACGGGTATGGGCAAAACCAATTTAACTAACCCTAGGATAAGTACTAATGCGCCAAATATTATTAAATTAGCGAATAAAACACAGCCAACAATTAAGCCATTTAACCAATTAGGTAACCATTTTTTTAGCATAACTGTTAGCTCATTTTTTATTTTTGTTTTAAATTAACGAGCGTCTGGTTTTTTTCTTCCCACACGCGATTTAATTCCGTTTGAAAACGTACTCTAAAGTCAGGATCATTAGTGTAATCACCAATTAAGTCGTCACTAACACCTTTTACTTCAACATGTACATCAATGTGTTTTACTTTACCGGCTGCAAAATCCATAAAGGTAGGAATGCCCTTAGGGTAATGAATAGTGACATTTACCACCTTAGAAATTTGCTCACCCATAGCTTGCATTACAAACGCCACACCACCCGCTTTTGGTTTAAGTAAATGAGGAAACGGGCTATTTTGGCGCGCATGCTTTTGCGCTGTAAAACGCGTACCTTCAACAAAGTTAACCACACTAACCGGCATTTCTTTAAATTTTTCACACGCTTTACGAGTCGTTTCTAAATCTTTACCACGCAATTTAGGATTCTTTTTTAATTGGCTTTTACTGGTGCGGGTCATAAAAGGAAAGTCGAGCGCCCACCAACATAAACCTAAAACAGGTACGTAAATAAGCTCTTTTTTCAAAAAGAAGTTTAAAAAAGGTATTTTGCGGTTAAACACTCGCTGTAATACTAAAATATCCACCCAGCTTTGGTGGTTCGCGATAACTAGGTACCAATCTTTCAATTTTAGCTCTTCTAGACCGGTTACATTTAGCTTTGTTGGCGTTAATAACGTTTGATTTAGCGTGTTAAACGTCACCCAAATAGAGGCACATTGCTTGGCCGTCCAGCTCATTAATTTTTGAAGTCCCTTAATTGGGATTAGCTTAACGATGCCACAAATAAAAATAGGTACAAACCAAAAAAGAGTGTTTATTGTGTAAAAGAAAATACTAAATACACTGCGAATAACTGACATTACTTCTATTCCTTTAAACATCGCGCAGCCACAAATGACCGCGCTTAACTATGCAACTAAATTAATCTTCAAAATAGGTGTAGCCTTCAAGCCCTGCATTAAGCTCGGCTAAGTAACCTTCTTTACAGTGCTCTGATACATCAAGTTTATTAATCTGAGTGGCAAAGTTATCAGCTAATAACTCGCTATCATAATCAACAAATTTTAATACATCCTTAACGCTGTCACCTTTAATGGCATTGGTTAATACATATCCTTGCTCATTAAGCTCAACATGAACTGAATCGGTATCACCAAATAGGTTATGTAAGTCACCTAAAATCTCTTGGTATGCCCCTACCATAAACATCGCAATATGATACTGCTGACCTTGTGTATATTCAGGAATAGGTAAACTGGTTTCAATTCCTGCACCTTCAACGTACTCACGTATTTGCCCGTCAGAATCACAAGTAATGTCTTGGATAATAGCGCGCTGAGTAAGCGGCTGCGTTAGGTTTTCGATGGGCATAACCGGAAATAACTGCTGAATGCCCCACACATCGGGTAACGACTGAAATAATGAAAAATTCACAAACAGTTTATCGGCTAGTTTTTCGTTTAAATCATCCAGCACTTCGCGGTGAGCTCGTGCATTAGAGCTTAATGAAGCACGAACGCGATGTAAAATAGTAAAGTAAAGCTGCTCTATTTTCGCCCACTCTAGCATGCTTACTAAACCATGTACGTATTGATCGTGTGCTTCACTAAATAAGTGCATTGCATCATGATAAATCTCTAATGCCATACGCGGGTTCAAACGTTGTAAACACTGCCACATTTCATCCAATACTAAGGCACTGTTTTTAACAGGTGGTTCTGGGTTTAAATGATTTGGTGCTTTTTCAACATCAATCACATCGGTAATAAGCACCGCATGATGTGCAGTAAGAGCACGGCCAGATTCGGTAATAATTGCAGGGTGAGCTAAGTTATGTTGGTCGCACACCTCGGCAAATGCATTTACTACATTACGCGCATATTCTTCAACTGTGTAATTCATTGAGCAAGCACTACGTGAGCCTGAACCTTCGTAGTCAACGCCAAGCCCGCCACCCACATCAACAGTATTGAGCGGTACACCGTATTGAGTTAATTCAGCAAAATGGCGAGCACATTCGCGCAAAGCACGATGAATATCGCGAATATTGGCAATTTGAGAACCAATATGAAAATGTACCATTTGCATTAAATGCAACTTGTTATGTTGCTTGAGCACTTCCACTGCACTGAGTACTTGTCCTGCAGTTAAGCCAAACTTACCTTTTTCACCACCGGTATTTTGCCATTTACCTTTACCAACCGAATTTAGGCGAATGCGAATACCAATAGCAGGCTCAATACCTAAATTATCAATTTCTTCCAGCAGTGTGGTTAGCTCAGAGAGTTTTTCAACCACAATTTTAACGCTGTGCCCCATTGCTTGACCAATACAGGCTAAACGTAAAAACTCACTGTCTTTGTAGCCGTTACATACAATAGTAATAGGCTCTTTTGCCACACCTAAAATTGCCATTAGTTCAGGTTTAGAACCGGCTTCAAGCCCCACTAAACCACTTGGGTGTGCCAATAGTTTACTGACTACAGAGCGCTGTTGATTTACTTTTATAGGGTAAACACAGGTGTATTTACCATTATATGCACGGTTGCTACGCGCTTGAGTAAACGCATTGGTGAGCGTATCTACACGGTTTTTTAAAATATCGGTAAAGCGCACCAATACAGGTAAGGTTAATCCTTGCTGTTTAAATTGCTCAGTAAGCTGGCTTAAAGAAATGGCAGGTTTTGTTTGGTCGCCATCCGGATAGGCTATCAATTCACCTTGTGCGTTAATATCAAAATAACCATCGCTCCAATGAGCAACATTGTATGTAGCACGTGCTGTTTCTAAACCCCAAGTCATGGCAACTCTTCTTTATTAAATTAGGTGTAAAGGGGCATTTTAATACGTCACTATCTGCTAAGCTAACAAAAATTGAACTTTCCCCTCTTTATAGCTAACTTTATTCGCTAAAGAGCGTAAAATTTGATTGAGCAATAGCGCAAGCACTGGCAGAATTGCCTCCTTTTTTCATACTCAACCAAAAGTGTAACAACAACTATGGCAAATTTAGATCAAAGTAAGTGGTTTACTGAAATTAGCGACCGCGATGGCAGCGCATTTTCATTACGTATTAACAAAAAGTTAGATGAAAAACAGTCTCCTTTTCAAAAAGTAGAAATGTTTGAAACCACAGACTTTGGTAATTTAATGATCATTGATGGTTGCACTATGGTGAGTAGCCGTGAAAACTTTTTTTATCATGAAATGATCAGCCACCCAGCATTACTAGCACACCCAAACCCTAAAAATGTGGTTATTATTGGCGGCGGCGATTGCGGTACATTACGTGAAGTGCTTAAGCACCCAAGTGTAGAAACTGTGACACAAATCGATATTGACGAAGTAGTTACCCAAATGTCGTTAAAGTACTTCCCAGAGTTATGTGAATCAAATAACGATCCACGTGCCACTGTGATGTTTGACGATGGCATTAAATATATGCGTGAAGCAGCTGGTGAGTCTATTGATGTAGTGATTGTTGATGGAACTGATCCGGTAGGCCCTGGTGAGGGTTTATTTAACCATGCGTTTTATACTAGCTGTTTAAATGCACTTCGCCCTGGTGGAATACTCGTACAACAAAGTGAATCGCCACTTATGCATATGCCACTACTGGTTGAAATGCGCGAAGCTATGCTAAGTGTTGGTTTTAACGACTTGCAAACCCTGCCATTCCCACAACCTATTTACCCAAGTGGTTTATGGTCAGTGACGCTAGCTCGCAAATCTGAAGCATTTAACGGTTTTAGAGAAGATGGCGCAGCAATTATTGCTGAGCATAGTGAATACTACAATGGCGGTATTCATCACGGTGCACTCGCAACACCTAATTACATGAAACGCGCTTTTAACAAAAAATAAAAAGCCATTAATACAAAGTAGGGCTCGCAAGAGCCCTTATATGTTTCTCTTTTTTCTACTAACTAAAACCGAAACTGAGCATTTAATGCTATTTGCTGCTGCGATATTCTCGATGCTTTATTCATAGCTACTCGGTTATCTGCTTGGCTATGAAGCGCTGACCCCTCAATACCTATTTGCCATTGTGGTGTAAGCTGATAACGCCAAGTTGCTGTTAGTCCCTCGCCATGACTAGCATTAGGGTCAAACTTCCAATCGTCTTTGTCTGTCACCTCAAAATAATCGTAACGTACTGAGAAACGGTGGCGTTTTATTTTATGACTCAATAATGCAAAATGACTATAAAATCGAGTATCAACGCCGCGGTTTTGACCCATAGCCGTACCACCCGACATTATTTGGATAATTAATCGTGTTTTCGGTGTAAATTTATTTAGCCATGCGACACTTAAAAATCGAGTATCCCAGGCATATTGACCCGTATTATAATTAAGAGCGCCAGGGTCACCATTGTTATCATAGTAGTACACTCGCAACTGAGACTTTTTTAAATAATCCCAATGTCCACCAACGTAATAACCAAATCGCCCATCGACCTCTTCAAACGGTAAAACTTGGTTTGCTTGAAATTGTAACTGTGGAGTATTTAAAGACGCAACAGGCGCAAAAGCGAGAGCCTCATTAAGTGTTGTTTGGCGATCATGCAAAGCAAAGCCTCGCCAAGCGAGTAATGTCCCCGCAGGATCGTTACCTTTAAATGTCGCACCAACCAAACTAAAACTATGGGCACTATTAAAATTACGGGCTGGGCGTTTAATTGTTGCTTCAACACCTAGCGTTCGCAGCTCTTCACCTACCCAAGAGTTAATTGCCGAATTGGTATAGTTATATGCAGATAACCAGCCCATATCAGGGTTTTCTAATGACAATTGTGGATAAAAGCCACCCACTTTAATATGCCATTTATAATCACTGCGAACTAAAGGTTTATATTGCAGATAAGCCTGACTAACCCCCAAGGTACTTTTTGGGTCTTGATATAAATTAACTACAGCATGGGCAGACCAACTAGAACTTATATCTGCACTTAAATCAATAATTCCCTGAGATAAAACCACACCTTGATTAGCCGCATCATGGCGATATAAACCAATTCCACCCTCTTGCCAGCTTAGTTGTGAATCAGCTTGCACTGCCCTTACTTGCAGCAAACCTTTAACTTGTGCGTTGGCTGAAAAAACACTCAACAAGCAAATAACAACGGCTAAGCCCAATAGACTATTCATAATCGTCAAACTCATCAACTTCAACCCTAATAGGCAAAGTTAGTTTTTGTTTTAACTGATAACTTAATTTATTGTTAGTTATAACAACTTTTTGCGACTCTATGTTGCTAATATCTCTAAAGCCTTCATGCCAAACATTTAGTTTATAGGCTCCATTTGGGATATCGAACGATGCTACTCCTTGCTCATTGGTGATTGCATAATATGGGCTATCCACAACAACAATGTAACCCAACATCCAATCATGAATATTACAACCAAGCTCCACAACTCCTGTTTGTTCAAATGTAATTGGATCTTGTGGTTGTTCTCGATAAAGCTTTAATTCAAATGTTTTGCTTTTAGAAAATGAATACACGTGATGCATTATCGAGTCAGCGTTAGGAAATTCAACTTGGCTGTTTTTTTCAACGACTAAGATATGTGGTGTAAATTGGCGATTTTTTTGTGTCATAGTGAAAAGTGATTTATTTATATTCACGCCAGAGGCTTGATCTGGAGCTAACCAAACAACAACATTTTCTTGAACTTTTTGGTTGTTATTATAAACAGTAACCGTTGCTGCACTACTCTTAAAAACAATGATACAACCTAAAATAGCGAGTAAAATTTTCAGCATATTTTCTTCTTGTTAAATTCTTTTTATTTATTATAGAACTAATTTCATAAAGTTTTGCAGATTAATTAACACACTCTTTTTTAGCTAATTAATTGAATACGTATGCAGCTATCTCGTAATAGTGTGTTCATCACTTTATGCTCATAACCTACGGTTTGACATCAAGGACACACAATGAGATTACCTTTACTACTAGTTGCTTTACTTGCAAGCAGTGCTTTTGCAAAAGAAGCCACGCTGAAATCACCTGATCAAAAAATTAAAATTACCATTTCTGATCAATCATCATCCCCTCATTACTCTATTAGCTTTAATGGTAAGCCTGTTATTGAGCAGTCACGCTTAGGTTTTAGGTTTAAAAGCCAAGCACCATTTGATGACGGCTTTGTTATTAGTGAAGTAACTCGTTCACAAACCGATAGCCAATGGCAGCAACCTTGGGGAGAGCGTCAAACCGTTGTTGATAAGCACAATGAAATTGCCGTTACCTTCAATAAACCTGCGCCCCACGCTGGCACATACACTGTACGATTTAAAGCCTTTGATAGTGGTGTAGGTTTTCGCTATGAAGTCCCTAAGCAAGCCGATTTTGAAAAAACTGAAATTACTAAAGAACTGACCGAATTTGCTATTGCCGCAAAAGATAAAACCACCGCATGGTGGATACCTGCTCGCGGTTGGAACCGTTATGAATATGTCTATAACACTACAGACTTACAAGATGCTGCACTTGTTCATACCCCTTTTACCTTTAAAAATGGTAACGGTGTACATGTCAGCATTCATGAAGCAGCTCTGGTAGATTATGCAGGGATGGTGCTTAACCAGCGTCGCCCAGGTACGTTTAGTGCCGATTTAACACCGTGGTCTGATGGCATTGCGGTTAAGAAGCGCGGCGCATTCAATACTCCTTGGCGCACCATTCAAATAGGTGAGCGAGCGATAGACTTAGTTAATTCAGATATTATTTTAAACCTGAATGAGCCAAATAAACTCGGTGATGTGTCGTGGGTTAAACCAGGTAAATATGTAGGTATTTGGTGGGGAATGCACATCAATGAAACAACTTGGGGCAGTGGAGAAAAACACGGTGCCACCACAAAAAATACTAAATACTATATGGACTTTGCCGCTGAGTATGGCTTTGACGGCGTATTAGTTGAAGGTTGGAACACAGGTTGGGATGGCGACTGGTTTTATAATGGTGATGTATTTAGCTTTACTAAGCCTTATGACGATTTCGATATTGTAGCGCTTACACAGTACAGTAAAGAAAAAGGGGTGCAGTTAATTGGTCATCATGAAACCTCTGGCAATGTCAGCAATTATCGCGACCAAATGGAAGATGCTTTTGCGCTTTATGAAAAATCGAATGTAAGCCAAATAAAAACTGGTTATGTGGCCGATGGTGCCAATATAAAACGCATAGATGAAAACGGCATTGCCCGCTTTGAATGGCATGACGGCCAATTTATGGTAAATGAATACTTACATAACATTAAACTTGCCGCTAAATACAAGCTAAGCATCAACACACATGAACCAATAAAAGACACGGGTCTGCGCCGCACTTACCCTAACTGGATTGCCCGTGAAGGTGCGCGTGGTCAAGAGTTTAACGCATGGGGCACACCACCCAATCCACCAGAACACATTCCCATGCTTGCCTTTACGCGTATGCTGGCAGGACCAATGGACTTTACCCCTGGTATTTTTGATATGAGCTTTAATGGCTTAGGGGACGAGACAAATCGCCCACAAACAACACTAGCAAAGCAATTAGCATTGTATGTAGTAATGTACAGCCCAATTCAAATGGCGGCGGATTTACCACGGAATTATTTAGCTAAACCCGATGCTTTTCAGTTCATTCAAGACGTACCAACCGATTGGCAGCAAAGTATTGCGCTTGATGGTGAAGTAGGCGACTTTATTGTATTTGCACGCAAAGAGCGCAAGCGCGATAACTATTCAGGGAACGATTGGTACTTAGGTGCAGTGACTGACGAAAATGCCCGCACCATTGAGATTAAACTCGACTTTTTAGATAAAGATAAACAGTTTGAAGCGCAAATCTACCAAGACGGTAAAAACGCTGAGTGGAAGAACAATCCTTATGATTTAAGCATTGAAAAACGCACTGTTACCGCAAGCGATAAGCTAACATTAAAATTGGCCACCAGTGGCGGTACAGCCATTCGTTTTAAAGCTCTCTAGTAGTTAATCTGAACTCTAGATAATAAATTAACGCTATCTGCAACCATGCAGATAGCGTTATTAGCTTGGATTAGTAACCTTTATTGGTAGGTATATTTGCGCACTTAAACCACCTTCAGGGCGATTAGAGAGCACCACCTTGCCGCCATGCATATCGATAATACGCTTAATAATTGCAAGGCCTAGGCCGCTACCTTCACTACCGCGAGCTGCATCACCTTGTTTAAACGGCTCAAACACAGACTCCAACTCGCTTTCAGGAATACCCGGACCACTATCGTTGACCGCAATAACCACATATTTTTTATTGGAATTAAAATAACTGAGTACTTCAATATCACCCTCTGAGTAGCGTAGTGCATTTTCTATCATATTGGTCACTACTCGCTTAATCGCGACACTACTTATGGGAATTTTTCCAATATTAGGATTCGGTTTAAACGTGATCGCACGTTGATGCTTAAGCTCACTTTGTACGACTTCACCAAGGAGCGCATTAATATCTTCGCAGGTTTGTTCTTCACGTTTATGATGGCGTAAATATTCGATAAATTGATCGATAATGCCATTCATATCTTCAATATCGTAAATAATGCCTTCACGTAAATAATCATCTTCATCAACCATCATTTCTGTGGCTAAACGAATACGCGTAAGCGGTGTGCGTAAATCATGAGAAACACCGGCCATAAGTAATCGACGGTCGTTTTCAAGGGCAGCAATACCTCGCGACATTTGATTAAAGGCGCGCGTTACCTCAATAACCTCGCTCGACCCTTGCTCTTGTAACTTGGTACTAAAGTCGCCTACCCCTACTTTTATCGCAGCTTGTTGTAATGCTTTTAGTGGTCGGTTCAAATGCCTGGCAAATAACCAACCTCCTAGTACACTTAAAAAGCCGATACTAGAAAGATAAAAGGTTAAAAACTCAAGGTTACTTTCTTTAAATCCGGTGAGCGGCACTTTGACCCAATAACCCGGCGCCTGCGGGGCTTCTACCCAATAAATAAGCGGATCAGTTTGACTAATGCGCACCCGAGAAAAGCCATTTAATTGCTCAGACATACTACGCGATAGCCCAGAATACTCACGACTTTGGCCTAAACCATGACGCATAGCTTCACGCTGAGTCATTACTTCAATGCCGGTTATTTCAAAAAACTTCTCAGAGACTTCATCGGTGACTTCAACGCCATCTTCCCAATCAATAAACACGGTTTTAATTTGCTTAGCCAGCATTAAATTAACTTGTTCAATGGTGGGTTTAACCACATATAAACTTACCGTGACGTAGGAGACTATTTGGTTAATAAGCAACAAAGCGGCAACCAAAAATACGGTTTGTCCAAACGCACTACGCGGAAACATTCCCATAATGATTACTTTTCACCGTCAGGAACAAATACATAACCTAAACCCCATACCGTTTGAATATAGCGTGGGTTAGCGGCATCGACTTCGATCATCCTACGAAGACGTGATACTTGAACATCAATACTGCGCTCAAGCGCACTGTAGTCTCGCCCTCTAGCTAAGTTCATTAATTTATCACGACTTAATGGCTCACGCGGATGAGACACTAACGCTTTTAGCACCGCAAATTCACCACTAGTGAGTGACACCGTGTTATCGCCTTCACTCATTTCGCGGGTGGCTAAATTTAGGGTAAATTTACCAAACGCAATTAAGTTCTCCTGCGCTGAAGGCGCCCCTGGTACTTCTTTTGATTGGCGACGTAAAATAGCTTTTATACGTGCTAATAGCTCGCGAGGGTTAAATGGTTTCGGAATATAATCGTCAGCGCCGAGTTCTAGGCCAATAATGCGGTCTACTTCATCACCTTTGGCGGTAAGCATAACAATAGGGATTTGGTTTTCTTTTTGGCGTAAACGTCTACAAATAGAAAGCCCATCTTCGCCGGGCAGCATTAAATCAAGTACCATTAGATGAAAGTTTTCACGCTCAATTAGTCTATCCATTTGCTCTGAATCCGCAGCTGTTCTGACAATAAACCCTTGCTCTACCAAGTAGCGTTCCAGCAAACTACGCAAACGTTTATCGTCATCAACCACCAATACTTTTACTGTCTCTTGTCCCATAATTTGTTGCTTATTTTTATAATTTATTAATCGTTAATATAAATGAAAAACTTAATAATAAAAAACTAATTAAGTGCTTAGATTGTTACTGAACATTTCAAATTCATTGATAGCTATTTTATCTCGACAAGCTGCCTTTATTTTAATACCTTGCCACACATGAAGATTAAACAAGAACTCAGCGTGAAAACAAATTTAATTACTCGCGAAGGTTATTTACAACTGCAGCAAGAACATGATCATCTTTGGAATGAAAAACGCCCAGAAGTAACTAAAATAGTGAGCTGGGCTGCTAGTCTAGGTGATCGCTCTGAAAACGCAGACTATCAGTACAACAAACGTTTACTACGCCAAATTGACCGTCGTGTTCGCTATTTACGAAAACGCATCCCCGATCTAAAAATTGTTGACTACTCACCCGTACAAGACGGCAAAGTTTTTTTTGGAGCGTGGGTAGAAATAGAAAACGAGGCCGGTGAGTGTAAAAATTTTAGAATTGTCGGCCCCGATGAAATTTATGATCGCAACGACTATATTTCTATCGATTCACCAATGGCGCGAGCGCTATTAAAAAAACAAGTAGACGATGATTTTGAGGTCATGACTCCTCAAGGTGCTAAGCAGTGGTACGTAAATAACATTACCTATCAAAAATGACATCGCTTAGTTTTGATTCAGATCACATTAACTTTTTATTGTTTATATTATCTGAGTAAGCTATAACTAAAGTTACTCAAGTAATGTTGTATTAACTTGAGAGTAGTTAATTAAGGTCACCATTATGTCAAACATAACAGCGCGCATATTACAAAATGCTCTCGTGTTTGCACTCTTCATGAGTGTGAGTTTGACATTGCATGGCGCACCTAAAAATAACAAACTTGATGCTGGTTTTGCTCCAGCTGAATTTATTGTTTGTGACTCCCCTGACCAAGCAAACCTCGACACCGATATAGATTCTCTTGATGGTGTTATTGCGCTTAGAGAAATCCAACCACTTTCTTTAGCGTTTTTCTTTCATTATGAAAGTCGATTTTTAGCCACTGCCTACAGTAATGCAAACCCGCGAGCGCCACCCGTTATTTAATTTAATAACTTGCTTTTAAACATTATTAAATTTTTATAACTATTTATTTAGGTGGATATTATGTCTAACTTTAAAGAACTCCGTACCCAAGACATTTCGCATGGCACTATTGCTGATACTTTTACTAATGAGGCTGTGATTGATTTAACCTCTCCAGCAACACGTATAGTAACTAGCTTTACTCAAACAAGTCCTATGCGCGCAGCGTTTGATACAACCATTGAACAAGCATCAAAACAGTTAAATGCTCAGCCCTCTGATTTTATTTTAGTGACTGACGAACAACAAAAACTAATTGGTATTGTCGCAAGTGCTGATTTACAAAGCTCAAAAATCATGATTTTATCGCAGCGTTTAGGCTTGCCTCGTAGTGAAATTAGCTTACGCTATTTAATGACACCGCTGAGTAATTTAATGGGTGTAAGTATGAAAAGCTTAAGCTATTCATGTATCGGTGATGCACTGCAAACTATGGAGCATCATGGCGCTATGTTTATATTAGTTACTGCGGCTAATAATGAAATAAGTGGTTTAATTTCAGCACGCGATATAGCACGTAAGCTGCAAATTCCTGTTCATATTAGCCCAATAGCGCACACATTTAGTGAAGTACTCGAAAGTGTAGAGCACCCTCACTAAATCCGCTTTTTATTGCCCCAGCAATGGCATCTTAAAGCAAGTAAAATAGCTTGCTTTAAGAGCTTTTTATTACCCTCCCCTGTGATATTATTCAAGACATTGACGCATCAGTTAACTTTTTAGCTGGTCTTATTTTTTGTATTAAAAGGTTTTTGCATGAGCGATATCTCTGCACGTTTAGCAACGGAGCTAAATGCACAGCAGCAACAAGTGGTTGCAGCAACAAAGTTACTTGATGAAGGCGCAACCGTCCCCTTTATTGCCCGTTACAGAAAAGAAGTGACCGGTGGATTAGATGACACCCAACTACGCCTTCTAGAACAACGTTTATCTTATTTGCGTGAACTTGAAGAGCGTCGTGGATTTATCCTGTCGACGATAGAATCACAAAATAAGCTTAGTGCTGAATTAGCGGCTGATATTAAAGCTGCACAAAGTAAAACCGAACTAGAAGACTTATATTTACCTTATAAAGCAAAGCGCCGCACTAAAGGTCAAATAGCTATTGAAGCCGGTTTAGAACCACTAGCTGATGCGTTATTTAACGATCCAATGCTTGACCCAGACGCTGAGGCTGCAAAATTTATTAATGCCGAAAAAGCGATTGTCGATACTAAAGCAGCGCTTGATGGTGCTAAGTTTATTTTGATGGAGCGCTTTGCTGAAGACGCTAAATTACTCGCTAAATTTAGAAGTCATATTAGTCAAAATGGAGCGATTGAAAGTAAACTTATTGATGGCCAAGAACAAGCGGGGGCTAAATACCGAGACTACTTTGAACATCAAGAACCATTAAAAAAAGTCCCCTCGCATCGAGCATTAGCCATGCTAAGAGCACGTAACGAAGGTATTTTACAGTTAACTATTAATCCTGAGCCTAACGCTGAAAACCCAGCGCAATTGTGTGCACAGATGATCAGCGATCATTACCGCCTAGATATTAAAAACAAACCTGCCAGCGCTTGGTTATTAACTGTAGTGCAATGGGCGTGGAAAATTAAGCTTGGATTACATTTAGAAAATGAATTTTTAGCCGCAATGCGTGAAAAAGCCGAAACCGGTGCCATTGATGTATTTGCTAAAAACTTAAAAGACTTATTAATGGCAGCCCCTGCTGGCCCTCGCACTACGTTAGGCTTAGATCCTGGTTTACGTACCGGTTGTAAAATTGCCGTGGTTGATAGCACAGGTAAGCTGCTTGCTACCCAAACGATTTTCCCACATGCACCACAAAATCATTGGGATAAATCATTACGCACGCTCGAGCAATTATGTCGCCAGCATAAAGTTGAGCTCATTGCGATTGGTAACGGTACCGCTTCTCGCGAATCAGATAAACTAGTTGGCGAGCTTATCAAAGCCAATACTGAGCTTAAACTAAATAAAATCATGGTCAGTGAGGCCGGCGCTTCGGTTTACTCCGCTTCTGAGTTCGCTGCTAATGAATTTCCAAATTTAGATGTATCTTTACGTGGTGCCGTATCTATTGCACGTCGCCTTCAAGATCCATTGGCTGAGCTGGTTAAAATAGAGCCTAAGTCTATTGGTGTAGGCCAATATCAACATGATGTATCACAAAGCCAACTAGGACAAAGCCTAATCTCAGTGGTAGAAGACTGTGTAAACAGTGTGGGTGTTGATTTAAATATGGCCTCTGTACCTTTGCTTGCACGTGTTTCTGGTTTAAACAAAACCTTAGCGCAAAATATTGTAAGCTACCGTGATACAAATGGGTCATTTACAAAACGTAGTCAGTTGAAAAAAGTAGAGCGCTTAGGGCCAAAAGCATTTGAACAAGCAGCCGGCTTTTTACGCATTAACAATGGCAGCGATCCACTAGACAACTCATCAGTTCACCCTGAAGCATACCCTATCGTTAAGCGTATTTGTGAGCACAATCAGGTAGACGTAAATAACCTCATTGGTAACAAAGAGTTTTTAAATAAGCTCGCTGCAAATGACTATATTGACGATAAATTTGGTCTGCCTACCGTGACCGATATTATTAGCGAACTTGATAAGCCAGGTCGTGATCCGCGCCCTGAATTTAAAACTGCTGAGTTTAAAGCAGGCGTTGAAAAAATTAGTGATTTAAAACCAGGCATGATTTTAGAAGGCGTGGTATCGAACGTAGCTAATTTTGGCGCATTTGTGGATGTTGGTGTCCATCAAGATGGACTAGTGCATATTTCGGCTATTACTAATAAGTTTATTTCAGACCCACGAGAAGTGGTTAAAGCTGGTGACATCGTTAAAGTGAAAGTGGTTGAAGTTGACGCTGCACGTAAACGTATTAGCTTTACCATGCGCCTAGATGACGAGATAGACACTAGCAATAAAGCTGCCCCTGCGGCGGTGCAAAAGCCACGTGGCAACAATGCAAACCAATCGCGAGCGCCCAAACCTAAGCGCGACACAGGCAATGCCATGATGGGAAATGCGTTTGCTGATGCCTTTGCAAATGCGAAAGTGAAAAAATAAAATGACCCCATAAAAAAACCGCTTAGGCGGTTTTTTTATGGCTATTAAATATAAGGTTTAGTTTAAATTTGTGCTGAGAATTGGCTTTGAGTCGCAGGTGATGTGGCCAGTTGATAAAAACTAGCAATGCGCCCAGCACGCGCTTCTACTTCAACATCACGCGATTGCTCTTCGCTTTTAGCAGTTTTTACTTCTGAACTTTCACTGTTAGAAAACGACGCACTGACTCTGCTTTTATCTTCGCTGCTATCTTCGTCATCAGCTGAAGCTAACTCAGCTTGTGCTGCGGCTATCTTTTGAGTGGCATCTGCCGCAATTGCCCTATCGGCACCTGAAGGCTCAGCCGGCGCGAGTGCTGCAGCACGTACCGTTTGCATTTTTTCAATAGTTGCTTGAGGGTCGCCATTGATAACCCCAACATCTATCGGTACTTCACCACCTACCGCATAGTTAGTACCATCGGGCCCTCTTTGATATTCGTAGCTAGGAGAGCCCGCATATTGTCCACCCACAGCGGCATGCGCTTGCTCATGTGTTCGTACTTCAGTGTCGCGCGCTTTAAGTTCTTTAATTTGCTGTAATTCTTGCTCAAGTTGCAGTTCTTCTTGCTCACTAACTTCTTCTGCAGCTTGTTGTTTTTCTTGCTCGGCATTATCTTGATCGCTATCAGCATTGCCTTCGCGTTGCGCAATCGTTTTATCGTCTGCAATTTTGCCACTCGCATTGTAGGTTGAGCTGTCGCTATTTCCTGGCAGTTTGGCTTTTTCTGCATCACTTTGAGCTTTGTTTTCGGTGCTACCAGCGGTGTTCGCAGCGGCTGGGGGAATGACTTCACGTAGCTGGTTGTCACGCCGAGCAGTCTCCGTATAAACATTTGCGGTGTTTATATTAATAGACGGAAACGGCGTGACAATATTCATGAGAAATTACACTTTAATATCAACTAAAGTGCCTAATACGTCATCTGCAGTTTGGATAGATTGCGTGTTTGCCTTAGCATTAAACTCTTCAACTTTTAAGTTTACTAACGCATCATCAATTCGTGCAGGTTGAGATACTGGCGCGGTGACTGCTTCTTCAGGGCGAGCGGCCGTTAATTGACGTTGCTGCGCTAGTTGAGAGTCGTCTTGCTGCTCTATGCTGGCACGATTAATCTCAGCGCTGGCTTTTTCAATTCCTTGGCTGGCTCTATTAAACCCTTCAACACCACTATTGAATACAGATCCTATTGGCATAATAATAAACCTCCAGCAAATAAATATTGTTTAATTATCGCTCAAAAATCACGCAAAATAAAGCTTTAAACCGCAGTAATCATGGCTTTGCTTCAAAGCATTGATTTAACGGCAGATAAAAATTCACTTTTATGAGAAATAAAAGGCGCATGTGATGCTTTGTCTATCACTTCGTATTCAAAGTCAGCATTAAGTGCCACCATTTTCTCAATGGCCCGATAAGGAACGAGAGAGTCTAAGCGTCCAAAAATGCCGCGAAGAGTCACTGGACATTGAGCAAATAATTCGCGTAAATCTTCATTTTTCAGTATGTCTAGCCCTGCACTTAAAGCCTCGTTATTCGGAGGCGGTGACTGACTCAATAACTGCTTTAACTGTTTTACATCATCGCGAGCCGACTCACTGCCCATTGCCTGAATTGCCAAAAAGCGCTCTATCGTTTTTGAACGCTCTTGCAACAACTGCTCTTTGAACTGTGTTAATACTTTAGGCTTAATGCCAGCCCATGGTAATTGCTCTGCAAAAAAGGGCGTTGAGGCAACTAAAATGACTTTTGATACTTTTTCAGGCCAATGTTTGGCAATATAAATAGCAAACAACCCACCTAAAGACCATCCCATTAGCACCGATTGTGGCTTTAACTGCTCACTCACCTGCTTTGCAGCATCGTGTAATGTATATGGGCTTAAAGAGGCGTTATTATCACCATAACCGGGTAAATCCAAACAGCGCACTTTACCTGAATATAAAAACTCTAATTCTGGTTTTATTAACTGCCACACACCTTGGCTCATTCCCCAACCATGTAACAACACACATTCATTTTGCATATTTGCCTAACCTTAACCAAACTTGAGTTCTATGATAGCGCTTTAAAAGGAGTTTGTAATGAGGATCATCAGCGAATGAAACTCAGCCTAAGTGATTGGCTATTCCCCTCTTACTGTGTGTTATGTCAAAGTCAGATTCATAGCTCAATGGGACTGTGTCAATTTTGTTTAGATGACTTGCCATTGCTAGATTTGGCCGAGCATGACAATTTATTTTACCGCCCTGATATTGTAGAAATGTTTCCTAACTGCAACTTTGAAAAGCTGTTTGCCTGTGCTTTTTACCAGCCCCCTTTTGATTTATGGTTAAAGCAGCTTAAATTTAATAATCAAATCCATTATAAAAAAGCACTACAGCAAGTCATAAAAAAACAACTTAGGGTTTTTATGACTAAACACCCTGCCGCTGTTGATGCATTTATAATTTTACCTTTACATAAAGCGCGCTTTTTAACGCGTGGGTTTAATCAAGTCACCCAAGTATGGCAGCCCTGTTTAGGGTCAAATAAAGTATTAAATAATGCGTTGCTTCGCCATAAACACACCTCGGCACAATCACAATTAAGCAAAGCTAAAAGAGTTAAAAATTTACAGCAGGCTTTTTCATGCAAAATTAATTTAGAGGGAAAAACGGTAGTAATTATCGATGATATTATGACTACAGGAGCAACTCTTAATGCGGCTACATTATCGTTAAAAGAAGCGGGCGCTAAACACGTATGGGCATTTACCACGTGCTTAACGCCACTTTAGGGCGTGTTAGTTTCCACTCACGCGAAAGGTGTGGCCGAAAAATAAAGCATTACTTAACAATCGGCTGGTGCCATACCAGTACCCTCTAAATACAGGGTTGTCAGTCATCGCAATAACACTACCTCGCCCATAAGAATGCGCCATTAACGCAGCTCCACCGGCCACTTGCTCTACATTTACTGCATCGGTAAAACCAGCAAGGAGCGGCTGCTGTGTGTAGGTAAGTATATTTACAAACGGTGCTTGCGAGGCTTCCAATAGCCAGGTGCTATTTTTAAATACAGGTAGTGTGTCACGCTTAAATGAAAATGTCAGAGGGTGAGTTGTATCTACCTTGGTATTAAATATCGCACCGGCAATACGCTGGCGACCCGCTAAGTGGTCTTTGTCTGCATATTTTAAACCTTGAGTATCGAATGCCCCAGCCACATCTTTACGCGATAAGTAGCTTGCTTTTAATAGCTGCTGATCGGCTAAAAACTTCGCCCCGCCTTTATGTCCCCAAATAACACCACCTTTCCTTACCCAGCTTTTTATAGCAACTTTATCGGAATCAGATAAAGTAGAATAATTACCATGTGGCAACACAATATGGCTGTAATTACTGAGCTCTAAAGACGCTAAACGCTCCATTTCAACAATGGTTGGCGCTACACCCACAAAACGGTCTAGGTAGTACCACACTTCTCCCGCTTCATATTGGCTCACGCCTTTACCACCAACCAATAACACCTTAGGTGCAGAAACCACAGCCATAGAGCGAGACCCTAAATCAGCACCTTTACTAGTTAAACCGGTAGTAATTGGTTTAACTTCAATCCCAAACTGGCTTTGTGCTTGGTTTAACTTTGTCACCCAGTTGGTGTCAGTTTGAAGTCCTGCTGGAATAATAATACTACCTGCGTCAAAGTTTACTTCTGCATTGGTTGATACTGCTGTTAATGGTTTTAATGCAACACGAGCTTTAATGCCTTGCTGTAACAGACTATTGAGCATTTTTGGGGCTTGCATGTCATTCCATGCAAATCCATAGGCGTAATTGTTAGTCAGTGACGCTAACTCTGGCTGCTTTGGTTTTTGCCAAGCTGTTTTTTCTACCTCTAATCCCCAGCGGCTGTTTACTTTAGCAAATGGTAAATTAAACGCATGCGCTAATGTCCAACCCGACACATCGTAAAAGGTGTTATCGGCAAAGTTTTGTTGCTCACTAAAAATAGCTTTAACTAATCGATATTGTGGTTGCGCAAGCGGTACAAAATAACTATTAGCGGTAAAGTTTTTACCTTCAGCTTTTAGCCCTTCTTTAACGGGATAAGCATTAATTTGATGTTGTTTAAGTATGCTTAAAAAGTCGTTAGTACGGGTATGATCTTCATCTGCTTGAACAATATAGCCTTGATAGTCTTCATCTTTGGCAAGCTCAACTGCTTTGTTATAAAAGTTAGCTTGATACTCAAGCAAAGCTTGGCGGTTATCAATCGCCGCTTTAAACGTTGATAAGCTCGTTAAAAGTTGGTTTTTAATTGTAAACGCAAACGTTAGCGGACCATTGATCGTTTCTTGAATATGGCCACGAGAACTTGCTTGTTCAAATAAAATACCCACACCCCCGTTTACATCGGGGTAGGTAGAGCCTTTACCATAATAAAAGTCATCAAAGCTTTCTTCTGTAAAGTATAGCGCGTTGTTTTCATCTAATGTTTTAGCATGATAATTTGCAATCGCTTTGGTAAGGCTCACATTTTCTTCAGGCGTAATTGGGTGTTTACGACTTGGGATACCCGGTTGAAAAAAGTAGCTACTATTTGGCCCCATTTCATGAAAGTCAGTTAAAATATTAGGTTTCCAATAATGAAACTTAGCAATCCGAGCCCGCGACTCTGGGTGCTGTAACAACAACCAATCACGGTTTAAATCAAACCAATAATGGTTTGTACGGCTGCTTGGCCAGCTCTCTACATGCTCTCGGGTTTGCGGATCTGACGATAAGTTCATACCGCGATTACTATTAGCCCAATTTGCAAAACGTGCTAGTCCATCTGGGTTAAGCGACGGGTCGAGTAAAATAACCGTATTGTTAAGTAGCTCATTTATTTCATCGCCTTGCGCTGCAGCTAAATAATAAGCGACTAGTAACGCTGCATTACTACCTGATGATTCGTTACCATGAACACTGTAACCCATCCACACGACACTGGGCTGCTCTGCTGTTTTATTGTTTGAATTATTTAGGCGAGCTAAATGTGCTTGGCGAGTTTTTTCTATATTTTTTAATTTGTTAGCCGCTGTAATCGTAAGCATAACTAACGGGCGCTGTTCGTGAGTTCGGCCTATTACTTCAAAATTAATTCGATCGCTTTTTTGAGCTAAAATTTCCATGTAGCGAACAAGTTGGTCATGCCTTACATGCCACTCACCCACTTGATAACCCAGTACCTCTTGTGGTGTTGGTATGGTGGAATCAAATTCAACCTGTTGCTCAAAATAATAAGATAGGGGCTTTGCCATACTTGAAAAACTGGCCAGCACCACCACTACTGTTAATATGAAGCGCATATAAATCACTCTAAAAATGTTTGTTAAATGCACGCTACCATTGCTTAAAATAGATGCCAACTTTTTACGCTCAACACTAGCCGCAACACGATGAGCGGAGTATGATATGCAGTATCCGAGTAATTTAGTCAAGTATAGACGGTATTATGATTTCTATTTCCGAAACAGCGCAAGCGCATTTTGCTAAGCTATTAGCAGATCAATCTCAACAAACGAATATTCGTGTGTTTGTTGTTAACCCTGGTACATCACAAGCTGAATGTGGTGTTTCTTATTGTCCAGAAGACGCGGTAGAAGAGAGCGATATTCGCCTAAATTTTAACGGCTTTGATGCAGTTGTTGATGCTGAAAGCGCGCCTTTCTTAGCCGAAGCTGAAATTGATTTTGTTACCGACAAAATGGGCACGCAGCTAACCCTTAAAGCACCTAATGCTAAAGCACGTAAACTAGGTGAAGATGCCAGCTTGAATGAGCGTGTGCAACACATGCTAGAAACTGAAGTAAACCCACAACTTGCCAACCATGGCGGCCAAGTTAGCTTGGTAGAGATCACTGCAGCTGGTGTTGCTGTACTTCAGTTTGGTGGTGGTTGTAATGGGTGTTCTATGATCGATGTCACACTAAAAGAAGGCATTGAAAAAGAAATGATTGCTAAATTTGATGAGATCACAGGTGTGTCTGACATTACCGATCATGAAGCAGGCGAGCATTCTTACTACTAAGCATTAATCTATTATGCTAAAGCCACTTATTTACCGCTTAGGGAGTGACCCTAAGTTGAGTTTAAAGCGCTTTTTTCGCGGGCTAGCACTGTTTGTGCTAGCCGTGATATTTATCGCTGTGGGCTATTACAGCCATTACAGTTTACAAGTTCTTGGCTTGGTTATTTTAGCCCCCGCTTTATTTTTTGCTTTTTGGGGCTATGCGGGTATTTTTGCTAACCGCTTTTCTCAAGTATTAAAAAATATCCCTTCCAAAAATAACGACCCCGATCTGTGGAAGTAACGGTTTATATCAACTCGCTTATTTAAGTAATTGATTGTTAGCTTTTAGTTTTTGATATTTAACGATAAGCGTAACGCCTCGCATAAGCATAAAACAACTCATAGCTAACCATAACCCATTATTTTGCCAATCCTGAAATAGCCAAAACACCCCAAAAAAACCTACAATCGCTGAAAGCAACATACTGTTTCGCATCGCTTTAGCGCGGGTCAGACCAACAAAAATACCATCGAACAAAAAACAGCTCATAGCTAAAATAGGCAATACTATTACCCAAGGTAAGTAGTGAATGGCCTCGTCAATAACCTCTGGTACATTAGTTAATAGCTTAATAATACTACTGCCAAATACTATAAAAAACACACTATATAAAATGCCAAATAACATGCCCCAAAATACACTGATTTTTACCCATAGCCTTATCTTCTCGACACTTTGTTGACCTTTAGCTTGACCTACTTTGGCCTCACTTGCATAGGCAATTCCATCAAGTGCAAAGCTAACTAACATTAAAAAGTTGAGTAGAACGGCATTAGCAGCCAATGTGGTTTCACCTAAGCGGGCTGCATAAAAGGTCATAAAGCTAAAACATAATTGCAGTACTAAAGAGCGAATAAAAATATCGCGGTTTAAGCTCAGAAGTCCTGCCATTTTTTCCACACTAAACCAATTTGCTACAGCCAAACTCATACCATGCTTTTTAGCAAGTTGAGCCACTAGCAATAAAGTAAATACAAGCGCGATATAGTCAGCAATAAGTGATGCCCACGCAGCCCCAACAACCGCCCAATCAAGGTACACTACAAAATAAATATCGAGCACAATATTAGTAATGTTAGTGACTAAAAGTAAATAAAATGGCCCTCGTCCATAATGCACGCCCAACATCCAGCCTAGTAAAACTAAATTACATAGCGCTGCAGGGGCGCTAAAAATACGAATACTAAAATAGCGATAGGCTTCATTGAGCACATCACTATTGGCAGCAGATAAATAGGCAATAGCGTGTTTTATAAGGGGGGATAATAAAATCAGAATTAAAGCTACGCTACTGGCTAATAACAAACTGCGTTTAAGTAAGGCTGCCAGCTGAGTTAAATCATTTTGACCATAAGCCTGCGCCACCAGCCCAGTGGTACTCATTCTTAAAAATCCAGCGAGCCAAAATAAAATAGAGATCACAGTTGAACCCAAAGCAATACCGGCTAAATAATGCGCGCTCCCCAAATGACCAATCACAGCCGTATCAACAATTCCTAACAACGGGACGGTAATATTTGATAATATCATCGGACCGGCTAACAACAACAAGCTTTTATGGTGTGCTTTATTATGTATAAGAAATTGTTTCATTTAGTATTATTATTCCTGATTTGTGGTTCTTTGCGCGCGCAAGCAGCTGTTATTCTACAGTATCATCACGTCAGTGAAACCCTTCCCGCTGTCACCAGCGTGAGTGCCAATACTTTTACTAAACACTTAAATTATTTAAAAGAGCATAACTTTAACGTTATTCCATTAAATGAGCTGATTAGTGCATTACAACAAGGTAAGGCTTTAGAGAACAAAACAATCGCGATTACCTTTGATGATGGTTACAACAATAATTACGACCAAGCTGCCCCTATCCTAGAGAAGTTTGGCTATCCGTACACTATTTTTATAAACCCAAAACTCATTGATGAACAGGCGGGTTACGTTATGGGGTGGGATAAGCTCAGGGAGCTTGCTAAAAAAGGGGCGCTTATTGCAAATCATAGTGCCGAGCATAACTACCTACATAAAAAGCGCAAGAATGAATCGCCTAGCCAATGGCGCGAACGCACTAAAAAAGACATTCTTAGTTCTCAACAGCGCATCAAAGATGAAATAGGTCACGATTACAAATACCTTGCCTATCCATACGGAGAGTTTAACAATCAACTGCAAGCACTCGTCACTGAATTAGGTTTTATTGGTATTGGCCAACACTCAGGAGCCGTTAATCAACACTCTGACTTTAGCCGCTTACCGCGCTTCCCTGCCTCTGGTTTTTATAGCAAACTAGAGACGTTAATTACCAAGATAAATTCGACTGCCTTTACTATTAATAAGCTAACCTATGAAGATAGTGTAACTTCACAAAATCCACCATCACTCACTATAAAACTTAAGACAGACGACTTTCATAAGAGTCAATTTGCCTGTTATGTATCAAGCGTTGGTCAAGCTAATTTAGATTGGTTAGACGATAATACAGTTGAGGTAACATCGCCAAAACAACTTAATAAAGGCCGCTCACGCTTTAATTGTACTGCTCCGTCAATAAAACAAGCTGGCAGTTATTATTGGTTTTCGCAGCCTTGGGTGATCAACTAAGTTTTACTTTTTTATAACTTGATTTAATAACCGCTGGGTCATTTTCTCCAGCGGTACGACTTCATTTGCTGCCCCCATATCAATAGCAGCTTTGGGCATACCCCATACCACAGACGAATACTCATCTTGCGCAAGTGTGTATGCACCTTGTTGCTTTAATGCGAGCAATCCTTTTGCACCATCACTTCCCATACCGGTTAATAGTGTGGCAACAATATGTTTTGCACCAATTTCCAGTAATGAGTCAAATAAAACATCCACCGCGGGTTTATGTCTATTAACAGCTTCTCCATCATCAAGCTGACAATACAAAGCACTACCTTGTTTATTAATTCGTAAATGAAGCCCACCCGGGGCTATATAAGCGCAACCTGCTAGCAATTTATCACCTTGCTGGGCTTCTTTTACGTTAATAGTACAAGTACGCTGCATCCGCTCTGCAAATGAGGTGCTGAATACGGGAGGAATATGCTGAGTAATTACAATTGGAGGGCAATTTTTGGGCATACGTATAAGCACTTCTTTTATCGCCTCGGTTCCCCCTGTTGACGCACCAATCGCTATCACTTTATTTACTAAAAATTCGGCATTAGTGGGGATAGGCTCTGCTACAGTACTATTTTTTTTGTGGCCTCGAACTCGCGCACTGGCCGCTACTCTTACTTTTTGCTGAACAATATCAGCATATTGGCTCATTTGTTGTTTAACATTAACTACTGGCTTTGCAATAAAATCAACCGCCCCCAGTTCAAGCGCTTCAAGGGTGATAGGTGAGCCTTTTTGAGTAAGAGTGGAAATCATTACTACGGGCATAGGCCTTAAGCGCATTAAGTTTTTTAAAAAGCTAATGCCGTCCATTTTTGGCATTTCAACATCCAGTGTTAGTACATCCGGATTATGCTTTTTGATCATCTCTCTGGCTTCGTATGGGTCTTGTGCACAGCCCACTACCACAATGTCTTTTGCCTGTTGCAGTATCTCTGTCAGTAATTGCCTGATCAGTGCCGAGTCATCAATTATTAATACTCTAATCATAGCCATCCTTAAAACAGTTCTATATCCGTGGCTTTAGTTTGCTGTTCAAGATTATGTAAGTAACGCACTTCACGTTTTTCAATAGTGTTATTATGTAAATTTCTTAGCTTTTTAACCTGTACTTTTCCATTATGAGGATTAAAAAATATTTTGCGCGGCCAAGGTCCGCCCATATCATGCGCCACTAAGTTTAGCGCTTCTTCTGCTATATATGCATTGGCAAAACTGATATTGCCAATACCAATATCTGTCATTGCGCTAATTATTTTGCCTCCCCCAAACAGTTTTACTTTTAAGTTTGCCCGAGAAGCGCCATTTTTAAGCACTTCATTAATTAAATATTCCATAGCCCAGTTACCATAACGACAATTTAAACTATGCGCTTGGTCAATTCGTTCACCTTTTTGAATAGGTAGCATAAAGTGATTGATCCCGCCTATGCCTAGCTTATCGTCGTAAACACAGGCAGCAATGCACGATCCGAGCACGGTAGTGATCAGCTCATCGTTTTTAGAAACATAAAATTCACCTGGCAATACCTTAGCGACCACTTGATCTCGCGTGGCATCCCAATAACGTTTAATATGCTCAAATCCCGCTAATACTGGCTTAAATTGTGTTTGCATGGGCTACTTTTTGATACATGGTTTTCCCTAAGTTTTTAAATAAGACATGCTCTTTTCCCATGGTTTCTGAATGCCCTAAAAATAAATAACCTTGGTTATTTAAAATATCGGCATAACGGTTAAAAAGCTGATCCTTTGTCTCTTTATCAAAGTAAATCACTACATTTCTGCACAAGATCAAATCAAATGGACCCTTCATAGGCCAATCTTGGAGTAAGTTTAAACGCTTAAATGAAATACATTGCTGTAGCTTGGGTTTCACTTTATAACTTTGACCGTCTTTGCTAGTTAAAAACCAGCGCTTGAGCAGTGCATCATCCAATCCATTCACATTTGCCGCAGTATAAATACCGCTCTGAGCTTTAGCTAATACATTAGAATCAAGATCAGTTGCTAAAATTTTCACATCCCAATCACTTGGAAAAGCCCCTTGTAACGTCATAGCTAAACTGTAGGGCTCTTCACCGGTAGAGCAGCCAGCAGACCAAATGCGAACGCGCTTAGTCTGTTTATTTGTTTTTAACAGCGTTGGTATAAACTGCTCTTTTATAAACTCAAAGTGATGAATTTCACGAAAAAAAGAGGTTAGATTGGTAGTAATGGCATTAATAAATGCATCAAACTCCTGATCCTTATGATTTTTTAAGTAATCTAGGTAACTAGAAAAGTTTGTTAATTTACGCTCACGAATTCGCCTTGCTAATCGTGAGTAAACCATTTCACGCTTATGCTCCCCAAGCACAATACCACAAGCGTTATACACTAAATGAGCCACTTCCTTAAAATCGCTATCCGTTAATAAAAACTCTTTCATTATGCACTCTCAAATAAATATAAAGATAGATTCAAACTAACCTCATTGTTTGAACCATCTAAAATAGGGTTAAAACTCCTCCCACTCTTCAGCTGAGTCTACAAAGTTTTCACCTTTGCTTTTGTTATTAACAAAGCTATTTTCTTGCTTATGCGTTATTTCAGGGGTGCGAATGGTGGGCGATACCACCGCCATATCTTGCTGCCCTAGTGAAAAGAAGTGCAGTAAACGGCGCATTTCATTAGCCTGCTCTGCCATAGATTCACCTGCAGCCGATGCCTCTTCAACCAATGCCGCATTTTGCTGAGTCATTTCATCCATTTGCGATACAGCTTTATTTACTTGCTCAATCCCTGCACTTTGCTCTTCAGAAGCCTGAGTTATATCAGCTATCATTTGTGTCACACGTTTCACCGACACCACAATCTCCTGTAACGTCACACCTGATTCATTTACAAGAGCGCTACCATCAGCAACTTTGCCAACACTATCTCTAATTAACTCTTTAATTTCTTTAGCTGCACCAGCTGAGCGCTGAGCTAAGTTACGCACTTCACCCGCAACAACCGCAAAACCTCGGCCTTGCTCACCTGCTCTTGCAGCTTCTACAGCAGCATTGAGAGCTAGTAGGTTTGTTTGGAATGCTATTTCGTCTATTACACCTATGATGTCAGCAATTTTTTTACTCGATTCATTAATTGCAGACATACTGGTTACGGCCTTATTCACAACCTCGCCACCTTGAACTGCTTTATCACAGGTTTCTTCAGCTAAGTCATTAGCCACCTTGGCATTATCAGCATTTTGACGAACCGTACTGGTCATCTCTTCCATACTAGAAGCCGTCTCCTCTAATGATGATGCTTGCTCCTCTGTGCGCTGACTTAGATCAGCATTACCTTGTGAAATCTCTTCTGCTCCACTGGCCACCAAAGTGGCTGATGTGTTAATTCGATTAATAACCTCAGTTAGCTTATCTGCTGTCGCATTTGCATCTGTTTTCAGTTTTTCAAACGAGCCGTGATACTGTTTTTCGATCCGTTTAGATAAATCACCAGTAGCCATGGCATCAAGCATATTGCCAGTATCAGTTACCGCTTCGTCAACCACTTTAACTAAACTATTAAGACCTTGAGCTAAACGTAGGAAAAAGCCATCCTTTCCTTGCTCAACCACACGGCTATTTAACTCTCCTTTACTTGCGGCACTGACCAGCTGAGCAACCTCTTTTTCTATGGCTACTTCTGCTGTTCTGTCTTCCCATTCAACTACAGTTCCAATTCGCTCATCGTCTGGCGTAATAATTGGGTTAGCAACTAAGCCAAAGGTTCTGCCTCCCACTTTAATTTCAGTGTTGTAGGTATCCGTTAACTTAGCCAACATATTTTGCTGATGGGCTGGATTTTTATGAAAAATATCAATATTTTGATTCAGTAGATTTTTGCTATCAAAGTTAGGTAAATCAATGCGTATATCATTTTGAGCATTGCTCATCATATTTTTCACCGCGTCATTCATATAAACAATCACATTCGATGCATCTGCAATCATAGTGTTTGTTGCTACAGTGTCTAACGCTCGGCGAACACGTAAGTTCTCCTGTGCTCTGGCACGCTCTGCATCGGCCTTAAATACTTCATCAGTAATATCTTGCCACTCAACAATTGTTCCCAAGCGCTCTCCTTCTTCGTTAAACCATGGCGAAGCAATTAAATCAAAAATAAGACCAGCTAATTTAAGTGTCGCTTTATGGGGCGCATCTAATTTTTTTAATAGCTCGCGCTGATGCGCTGGATGTTGATGAAAATCATCAACACATGTGCCGATTAAGTCACTTACAGCAAAGTTAGGTAATACCGATTGCAAATCTCTTTCGCGTGCTTTTAGCATTTGCTTAACTTGTTCGTTGACAAAAATAATGTTTAAGTCATTATCAGCAATCATCACATTCGCTTGGCATACTTTTAGGGCGCTGGCTAAGTCGGCAGTTTTTTTAGAGGTTTTTTCTAGTTCTTTTTGTTCGCTAATGTCCGTTGCGTATTTTATGATTTTTATTAATTTTCCGTCCATATCATAAATGGGATTGTAAGAAGCATTAATCCAAATTTCACGGCCTTGTTTATCAAATCGTAAATACTCACCTCGGTCGTATTCACCTCTACCCAGTTTGGCCCAAAAAGTTTGATAATCCGCACTATTTGCATACTCAGGTGCAACAAATAAACGATGGTGCTTACCCTGTATTTCATCAAGTTGGTAGCCAAACGTGGCTAAAAAGTTCTTGTTGGCATTAATCACTGTGCCATCTAAGTCAAACTCGATTACCGCTTGCGACTTATTTATTGCTGCAACTTGTCCGGCCGCTTCGGCTGCCTTTAATTTTTGCAAAGTGATCTCAGTAGCAAACTTAATCACTTTAATTACTTGCCCCTGAGAGTCTATAACAGGGTTATACGTGGCTTGTATCCATACTTCTTTACCATTTTTTCCAAACCGCTTAAATTCATCTGAAATAAATTCACCCGCGCTCAATCGCTGCCAAAACTGATGGTACTCATCGCTTTCCGCTTCGCTAGGACTAACAAATAAAGAGTGGTGCTGACCTTGAACCTCAGCAAGTGAGTAATCCATTACACGAAGAAAATTAACATTGGCAGTAATTATTCTTCCATTAGGCTCAAATTCAATTATTGCTAATGATTTATGCAATGCATTTATGATCAAATCATTGCTTGATTTAGACTGTTTTGAATTACTAAACCATCCCATGCTTATCACCACCTTTAAGTTATTTACTTTATTTAGTTACTATTACCGCTAAATATCCATGGTTGCTGGCAAATCAATTAGGGCGACCATTTTTTCGCCTACATTGACTAACCCTGCTACATATTCACTCTCATTAGTTTGGGTTAAACTCGGCACAGCTTTAGCATCTTGCTCTGCAATGCTATAAACATCAGCCACTGCATCTACCGTAATACCCATTACTTTACTTTCTTGCTCAAACTCTACTTTTACAATAATCACTACTGTTAATGGCCCATAGGCGATAGTGGGTAAGCCAAACCTTAAGCGTAAATCAATAATGGGCACTATAGTGCCGCGTAAATTAATAACGCCTTTTACATAATCTGGGGCATTTGGCAGTGCGGTTATGTCTTCCCAGCTGCGGATTTCTTGCACCGTTAATATATCTACTCCGTATTCTTCTTCAGCCATAATAAAGGTAAGAAACTGCTTAATCCCCTCTTTGCGCTGCAGCTCAATATTGCTATTTAATGCTATTGATTCAGAGAACATGTATCCTCCAGAGTCGCTGATGGCTCAATACTCAATGCTTGGCTGCCAGGCTTTTTTAACCCTGAAAGCTTAATCAAACCGCTAATATCTAAAATTAACGAAACGCGACCATCACCTAAAATAGTTGCCCCAGAAACTCCGTCCACTTTGTGGTAATTAGCCTCTAAGCTTTTTATAACCACCTGTTGTTGTGAAAGTAAATCATCAACGAGCACTCCTACTTTTTGATTGTCGTTTTCCACCACAACCAATAAGGTCTTATCTAATGATTCAATCGCATCTTGATGGTTAAAAATCTCGTATAAACGCAGAATAGGAATGTATTCATCACGTAATCTGAGGACATCTAGGTCTTTTCCAACACGGCTTACTTTTGCAATATCAATTTGCAGCGATTCTACAATCGAGATCAGTGGAATAATGTAAGTATGCTTGGCTACTTTAACCAATTGCCCATCTAAAATAGCCAAAGTAAGCGGCAGCCGAATAGTAAAGGTAGAACCAATTCCAGCAGCGGATGTCACTTCTACCGAGCCATTTAATGATTGGATATTGCGTTTCACCACGTCCATACCCACACCCCGGCCAGATAAGTCACTTACTTCATCAGCAGTAGAAAACCCTGGCATGAATATAAGTTCGTTAATTTCATCATCTGTTAACTCGCTATCGCTAGCAATAAGTTCGTTGGCAATCGCTTTTTCTTTAATCTTTTGGGTGTTAAGGCCTTGGCCATCGTCCATAATTTCAATGACGATATTTCCTCCCTGATGAAAAGCATTTAATGTAACCTTACCCACAGGATCTTTACCTGCTGCAATACGCTTTTCAACAGTTTCAATACCATGATCCAGTGAGTTTCTTACTAAATGCACCATAGGATCAGATATTTTTTCCATCACAGTTTTATCTAACTCGGTTTGCTCTCCGATCAGCTTTAGCTCCACCTCTTTATTGAGCTTTTGAGCAATATCACGCACCAAACGTGGAAAGCGACTAAACACAAAATTAATTGGCAGCATACGAATACGCATCACGTTTTCTTGTAAGTCTCGAGTATTATGCGCTAGTTGTGCTAATCCCTCTTGAAGCGAGGTTACTGCAGTAGCTGTCATTTCCTGTTCGCTAAGCTGATTTAACATTGCTTGGGTAATAACCAACTCGCCCACCATATTAATTAATGAGTCAACCTTATCGATACCAACTCGAATAGAGGTTGATTCTGGTGCAGCTTTTGCGCTGGGCGCATTGGCAACTGCCTTTGCTTTATTTGCTTTGGGTTGCTCAGCAATTTGGGGAGCTTCCTCCACAACAGCCGATTCGTTAATTACTTCTTCTGATCCGGCTTTAGCATCATTAAATAAGCCACCGCATAGCTCAATTTTAATATCTGCATCATCTTCAACCCATTCAAAAATCTCTTTAATGGCTTGCTCATCTCGCTCAGTGTTTAAGAAAAACCGCCAATATAAAAAGCACTCATCGCTGGATAATTCTTTAATATCAGGTATGGCATCGGTGAATACCTGTACTTCTAACTCACCAAGCTCGGCTAATTCGCTGATCATAAACAAAGGTTCATTACCGGTTTTAAATAGATGAAAATGTGGCTTAAAATCAATCTGGTAAGTATTAACTATAACCTGTTCATGATGTGTTTCTTCACCTTGTTCTTCACCAGCTGGCATACCTAGTAATTTCTCGAACTGCTCTCGTAAAGTATCTGCTTGGGCTAAATCTGGTTCTTCCTGTACCTTTAGCGAACTTAGCAAAGCCCTTAAGCAATCCACTGATTTAAGTAATAAATTAATGTGCTCGCTAGTTATATTGCGCTCACCTTCACGAATTTGATCCAATAATGTTTCTAATACATGGGTAAAATTTGCAATTGAGTTAAATCCAAAAGTAGCACTGCCCCCTTTTATTGAATGAGCAGCTCTAAATATAGTATTAATGGTTTCTAAGTCTTCTTCGCCTGGCACTAAGTTGAGTAATTCAGTCTCCATGATATCGAGGCCTTCAAAACTCTCTTCAAAGAACACTTCAAAAAACTGGCTTAAATCAATACTCACAGTGCACTCCTAAGTTAACGGATTACTTTTTTTAGCACGGCTAATAGCTGATCTGGATTAAAAGGTTTTACAATCCATCCTGTTGCCCCTGCAGCTTTACCTTCTACTTTTTTATCCATCCCCGACTCTGTAGTTAACATAAGCAGCGGTGTAAACTTGTAATCTGGTAGCCCTCTTAGCTCTCTAATAAGCGTGATCCCATCCATAATTGGCATGTTTACATCAGAAATAACTGCATCAAAACCTTGTTGCTTGGCAATGGCTAATGCCTCGCTGCCATCTTTGGCTTCGGTAACATCAAACCCTGCTGTTTTTAACGTAAAGCTCACCATTTGGCGCATTGATGCAGAATCATCGACAGCTAAAATTCTTTTCATATAAACCTCTAGTTAGTACTTTCTGAAGCTAAATATTCACTTAAACCGAGTTGTTCAATGACATTTTTTAATGCGTCACTGCTGCCAACCCAGGCAATTTTTTGATTAATAGTAAGAAGGTGTTTTTGTAGGGCACAAAGAAGTTGAACCGAGGCGGTATCAGCAGACATAACATCGCTAATATCCAGACAAATATCTCGGCTGTTATTAAGTTCGCTTAATAAATCTTGATGTAAAACGTCAACTTGAACAATTGAAAGTTCATTTGGTAGTTTAAGCATTTTTAAGCTTTTCCTTATCAACTCGATCCATACCAAAAGCTTAGACCGAGATAATGAAAACGCCATAAAAACGACTAAAAAATAACTAATTAATTAAAATTAGCTGTTAAAAAACGTAAAAAGGGGCACAAAGCCCCTCTAAAATCGTTAAGTCATTAAAAGCTAGTTTTTGTAAAAATCTGCAATTTCAATAAATTCTGCCGTTAATTTTGTAGTATTAACCAAAGGCACATCTCCTTGTTTAAATTCAGGCTTAAAAATAGCTCTTAGTGCGCCACTGCCATCAACAAGTGCAACCGATGCACTATGATCCACCGCGTAGTCAGATTCATCACTATCACTAATTGCATAAATTAATCCCAACTCACGTACAAATGGAAATAGGTCTTTATGCTCCCCAGATACAGCTAAAAAGTCAGGGTTAAAATAATCTATGTACTCTTTACGCCTTTGAGCAATATCTCGTTTAGGATCAACAGATATAAACCACACCTGCAGGGGATAATTAGCTTGTAAGTTTTTATAGACATTGTTGAGCTTAGCAAGCGTCATTGGACAAATATCAGGGCAGCTTGTGTAGCCTAGAAAAACTAAGTTCCATTGACCCAAAAACTGCTGTTTGGTTACTAACTCCCCCTGTTGATCATTCAACGAAAAATCAGATAACGGTTTTGCTGTTTCGTACACTAATGCATCAAGATCCTGTAAACTTTTTTTATCACCACATGCCGATAAAAAAAGCACCGAAAAAACAATTAACCCACACCATAACTGCTTCATATAACTAGCCATTTATCTATAAATAAGATAACAAAGAGTATCATTAAATGAACAATCGAAAAACGAAATAAATCCATTGCGGTGTCTTCTTTAGCGGCAAATTTTAAGTTAATTGCTTTGTATATAAATACCACATTGAGGATACATGCCCCGCTTAAATAAATAAGCCCCGACATACCTATCAAATAAGGGAGTACGCACACAATGGCTAATAGCACTGAGTATGCGAGCACACAGGTTTTACAAAATTCGATTCCATGGGTCACAGGTAACATAGGGATTTTAGCGCGTTCGTAATCACTTTTACGCGCGATTGCTAACGCCCAAAAATGCGGAGGAGTCCATGTGAATATAATCATAACCAACAACCAAGGAGCGGCTGCCATTTGATTGGTTTCAGACACCCAACCAAGTAAAGGTGGCATGGCGCCAGCCAAACCACCAATCACTATATTTTGTGGCGTGGCGCGTTTTAAAAACGACGTATAAATAAATGCGTAACCAACAAGTGCAAATAAGGTAAGTATGGCAGTGAGTGTATTTGCCCACAACATCAACATAATAAACCCTGCCACGCCAATAACAGCAGCAAAACTCAATGCGTGTAATTTACTTAAGCGCCCTTTGGCGACTGGGCGGTGGCGTGTACGTGCCATTTTACTATCAATTTCACTATCAACCACATGATTGATAACGGCAGCTGCCGCAGAGAGTAAACCAATCCCTAATAAACTTATGAACTGAACCCCAACACCTCTGCCAACGTCAGGGGCGAGGGCTAAGCCCACCCATGCCGTTAACACCAGCATAGCCACTACTTTAAATTTACTGATTGCCAAATAATCTTGGATTAAATGATAACTTTTAGTCAATAACGATGGGCTATAAACGGGCTGCATTGCTTTTTTGTTAATTGTAAGTGCCATAACGATTCCCCTTTAAGTACGTACTTTTAGGTAATAACATAACCTAACCATAGTTAATAACAGTATGGCAGCCATTAAATTATGCGCCAGCGCAACACTAATTGGGAAGTGAAAGTACACAACTGCTAACCCCAACGCTATCTGGCAAAATAACGCTACCAATACACTCACTGTGCAGCTTTTAATTTTTTGTGAATAGGCATGGCTATATATACGCCACATAACAAGTGCCAACACAATACAAGTGACCAGTGCCCACATACGATGCAGTAAATGAATAGACATACGCGCTTGTTGTGACAACACGCCAAACTCATAATTACTGTGCTCTAACGGTAGCTGAAAAACACTACTGAGCGAAAATGGCTGAGCATAACTACATAGCGGCAAACCATTACAATGTGGCGCGGCATAATTAGCCGCTAACCAGCCACCTAAGGCGATTTGTAAAATAAGTACCGTGAGCGCCACCAAGCTTAGTTTAAAGTGAGGTTTTGCACCTGCGTCCCCACCCGTAATAGGCTGACTGGTCAGCCTTAAGTACAACAACGTTAATAACGCCAAAATGCTAAACCCTCCGAGTAAATGCCCCATCACAATTAACGGCTGCAGGTTCATAGTCACCGTCCACATACCTAGCGCGGCCTGAAAAATAACAAGCAAAAGCAGTAGCATCGGTAATTTTACAGGCGTAGTTGGATACTGGCGTTTTACAAAAGCCAAAATAAACAACACTAAAATTAATACTCCGAGCGTGCCAGCAAAATAGCGATGAATCATTTCTTTCCATGCTTTTGCTGTTTCAAATATCATATCGGGGTAGCTTTGAATCGCATGCGCAATCTCAGCTTCATGTTTTGGTACGGTTAAAAAGCCATAACAACCAGGCCAATCGGGGCAACCAAGCCCTGCGTCACTTAAGCGTGTATATGCGCCTAGAGCTACCACAATTAGTGCGAATAAACTCGTTGCTAATACCAAATTTTTATAATTTTTATACATAGCAGCCTCTACTTAGCTTGATCGAGAGTAATTAAGTAATTTTTTTAGATCTTTCAATAACCCCTTTTGTATCAAACGGTTTTCTTGTGGTTGAGGGTTAAATGGATATTCCAACACAATCAGTCCCATATGGTCGATTAAATACAAACTCGCGGGTTTTAACTGCTGTTGTTCAGCAATCATATGCCAATGCGGCTTCGCAGCTTTGGGTCTCCCCATTATCGCCATATCTACTTTGTGTTGATTTTTGCCAAGGGCAACATATAAATTATCTAAAGCGGCGAGCTGCTCTGAGCAAGACTCTTCGCATTGTGCTGAATAATTTAAAGCAATAGTCCATTGTTTTGGATTATGCTGCTGCCAATTGTCTAGCTTAATTTCACGCTCTAAAAATTCACCGTGGTTAGTAATTGCTGTAGGTAGCCAATCAAGTTTTAACGCGCTGTAAGCCAGCACTAAAGGGATAGCGCAGCATACAACAAAGAGCAACAGGGGTTTATTTTTCATTATCTATCCTCTTCTTGCTTGCAAAAATAGCAACTACCACACAGGCAATCGCAATTAAAAACCACTGCACTGAGTAGGCATAGTGTTTTTCTGGACTCATCACAACAGCTTCATAATGGGGAGCAGCAATCTCATCTTCACCGCCTTGGCGATAGGCCATAAAATCCACTAAAGTTCGCTGAGATTGGCTACTGAGTGATTGCAGATCAATGATTTGAATTCGTTTAGCTAAATCTGACTGAGTATTGCTATTAGCTAAGGTAAAGCCACTTAAATTATCTTCTTTAATTTGTGCCGTTAACGTAAATTTACCACTAGGTATTGTCACGTTTGGTAGGATTTCTCTTGAGCGGCCAGCTTTTACCCAACCTAAATTAACTAATAAAAAGCGCGACTCATCAGGTAATTTTAATAATGTCAGTAAGTCGTAACCAACCTGACCATTATAAATTTGGTTATCGAGCAGCCAATAATTATTGGTATCAAAATAACCACTCAACGAAACTAATACCCCGGTTTTATTCCACTCTTTTGGCAGTTGTTGCAACTGTGCCCAGCTCATAACTCCTTGCTGTTGAATATTTTCAATGGCATTAAGCTGTTGTTGCTTTTGATCTGCGCGCTGTAATTGCCAAAACCCTAAACGCATACAAACTAATACCACAATAACAACCAGGCAAACTGTGATTATTGAGCTAAGCTTTTGTTTGTTAAATACAACTAACTGCATAGGGTAAATCCAGTGATTATTAAAATTATTATTGTTCTACTGTTATTATTTATATTGTTTAATTTATTTCGTGCTTTATTTATTATGGTGTCGGGAAAAACCAATGGACGCCCCATGTCTCACTTTTTAGGGCGTCGGGTGTTATTTTCTGTTGTGGTATTAGTGATGGTAATTGCCGCACTAAAGCTCGGTTTAATTACGGCAAATCAATCACCTTTGCCCACTACAGTACATATACAAAAACAAACAAACATAGCCAAACAACATCAACAAAATGCCAGTACCACGCCGCAGCTTGAAACGCGAAGTGCTTATTTTTTGTAAAGTGGCCTTTTAAAATCCGTAGGAAAACGATTAATAAAATAATGGTACCTAAGGTGACATGCATACCGTGAAAACCGGTTAGCAAAAAGAAGGTATTACCGTAAATTCCCGCATCAAGGGTTAAATTAAGGTCATTATAAGCATAAATATATTCTTCTACTTGGAGCCCTAAAAAGCATACTCCCAGCAAAATAGTTACGCCTAAAAACACCTTAAGTGGAGTACGTTTGTTATTTTCCATCGCTACATGAGCAAAATGCAGAGTTACCGACGACGCTAATAAAATAAGGGTATTTATCAGTGGTAACCCTTGCCAGCCCATTGCTTGCGTCGTGGTGCCCCCAGGGGTATTTAACAATGGCCACACAGCCTCAAAAGTAGGCCATAACACTTCGTTAGTCATGGCGTTATTATCGGCGCCTCCAAGCCAAGGTACAGAGAACATGCGAGCATAAAAAAGGGCGCCAAAAAAGGCCATAAAAAACATGACTTCTGAAAAAATAAACCAGCTCATACCTTGCCTGAATGAGCGATCCATTTGGGCAGAATATAAACCTTGATGCGACTCTTCAATCACATTTTTAAACCAGCTAAACAGCATATAAAGCAATACGGCAATACCCACATACAGTATGTAAATACCACTGCCTCCCTCTTTACCCATATCCATAACTGTTAAGGCTGCCCCTACCGCAATAAAAAATAGCGCCACTGCGCCAACTATTGGCCATGGGCTTTGATCAGGTACATAATAATGTTCATATTTTTGATTCATTTCATTTGCTCCTAGTTTTTCACTAGTTTTATAAGCTAGTTATTACTGGCTACTAACTTCTCGCTAATATCAAATACGGTATAAGACAGAGTTAACTCCTCCACATCACTGGGTAACTCAGTATCAACATAAAAAAGTAATTTAAACTCTAACTCCTCGCCAGCCTTCAAAGGTTGCTGGTCAAAGCAAAAACACGCTATTTTGTGTAAATATTTAGCTGCTTTGCCCGGTGCTACCGAGGGGATAGCCTGCATCACTTTGTCTTCATTACTGTTGTTTTTAGCGCTAAACATAACCTCACGCATGGCCCCTGGTTTTACATCTACACTGTATTCTTTAGATTTAACCTCAAAAGGCGCACCACTTTGGGCATGGGTGGTAAAACTAACGCTGACTTCTCTATTCTCAGTAACCAAGGTACTTTGCTGTGCTTGTTCTAGCGAGGGCTTACCATTAAGCCCGGTTATATCGCAAAACACGTCATATATAGGTACCATGGCAAATGCAAAAGCAAACATTGCAATGCAAATAACCACCAGCTTTTTTAATAACGGCAAGTGAGTCATTATTTAATGTCCGGCGGCGTTGAGAACGTATGATATGGCGCTGGTGAATCAACGTCCCATTCAAGCCCTTCTGCCCCATCCCAAACTTTTGCAGGCACTTTATCGCCCCCTTTTGCACATTTATACACAACAACAACGAACAGTAATTGCGATAAACCAAAGGCAAACCCACCTATACTAATAATGGCGTTAAAGTCAGCAAACTGCAGTGCATAATCTGGAATTCGACGTGGCATACCAGCTAACCCCACAAAATGCATTGGGAAAAACAGCACATTTACACTTACCAAGGACAACCAAAAATGCCATTTTGCCAAAGTAATATTGAACATATTTCCGGTCCATTTTGGCAACCAATAATAAGCCCCCGCCATAATAGAAAATACCGCGCCCGTCACCAGCACATAATGGAAGTGTGCAACTACAAAGTAGGTGTCGTGGTATTGAAAATCAGCAGGTGTGATCGCCAACATCAATCCCGAAAAACCACCTAAAGTAAACAGCACAATAAATGCGATACTAAACAGCATCGGCACTTCAAAGCTAATAGAGCCACGCCACATAGTTGCTACCCAGTTAAATACTTTTACGCCGGTAGGTACCGATATCAACATAGTCGCGTACATAAAAAACAACTCACCCGCCACGGGCATACCTGTGGTAAACATATGATGCGCCCACACAATAAAGCTCAACAAGGCAATCGAAGAAGTGGCGTACACCATAGAGGCATAACCAAATAGTTTTTTACGTGAAAAAGTAGGAACAATCGTAGAGATAATGCCAAAGGCAGGCAAAATCATAATATAAACTTCAGGATGACCAAAAAACCAAAATATATGCTGGAACATTACCGGATCGCCACCACCAGCGGCGTCAAAGAAGCTGGTCGCAAAGTATTTATCGGTGAGTACCATAGTAACTGCACCAGCAAGTACCGGCATTACTGCAATAAGTAAAAAAGCCGTGATCAGCCATGTCCACACAAATAACGGCAGTTTCATCCATGTCATACCCGGAGCACGCATATTCACTATGGTGACCACCACATTAATGGCACCCATAATCGAACTGATACCCATTATATGTACCGCAAATACAAACATTGCTGTGTTGTCGTTACTATAAGTGGTGGAAAGCGGAGCGTAAAAGGTCCACCCAAATGCAGGACCGCCACCAGGCATAAACAGTGACGCTAACAAAATCAAAAACGCAAATGGTAAAATCCAGAAGCTCCAGTTGTTCATTCTCGGTAATGCCATATCTGGCGCACCAATCATTAACGGAATCATCCAGTTTGCCAATCCAGTAAATGCAGGCATTACTGCACCAAACACCATGATTAAACCGTGCACTGTGGTCATTTGATTAAAAAAGTGAGGATCAACCAATTGTAAACCCGGCTGAAATAACTCAGCCCGAATAACCATGGCCATTGCTCCACCAATCAAAAACATGGTGAGAGAAAAAATTAAATATAAGCTTCCGATATCTTTATGGTTGGTTGTAAATAACCAGCGCTTAAAGCCTGTTGAAGGTTGATGGCCATGATGAGCCTCATTGGAATTAGGTTGTTCTGCAATGCTACTCATTATTTAGCCTCCCCATCAGCATCCAGTGCCGCTTGTATTTCGCTTGGTTGAATTACCTCTCCGGTGTCATTACCCCATGCGTTACGCTTATAAGTAATAACGGCTGCTATCTGCTTAATAGATAATTGCTTTGCGAAAGACTGCATCGCTGTACCTGGTTTACCATGAAGTAAGATATCGATATGACCTTTGATATCACCTATAACTATTGGGCTGCCTTTAAGTGCTGGAAAAACACCCGGCAAACCTAAACCTGTAGGTTGATGACACGCTGCACAGCTCGCCATATAAACTTGCTCACCAAGAGCCATCAGCTCCTCTTTTGGTACCACTTGATCTAATAACGCAGCGTCTGCTTCAGCCGCTTTTTGTTTAGCTTGTTTAGCTTCTGCCAACCACGTTTTGAAGTCTTCTTCTGTTTTTGCTTCTACCACAACAGGCATGAAGCCATGATCTTTACCACACAGCTCTGCACACTGCCCGCGGTAAGTACCTACTTCATTAATATTGGTCCATGTTTCGTTAATAAACCCAGGGTTTGCATCTTTTTTAACTGCAAAATCAGGTACCCACCATGAGTGAATTACATCATCTGAAGTCATTAAAAAACGAACTTTTTGGTTAATCGGTAGCACTAGTGGCTTATCTACTTCGAGTAAATAATTCGGGTTTTTATCGGCAAGATTCGTTATTTCATTTTGAGGAGTCGCTAACATTGAATAAAACTCAACGTCCTCCCCCATATACTCGTAATGCCACTTCCACTGTGATCCAGTAATTTTTATGGTGATATCAGCTTTGCTGGCATCCTCCATCGCAATTAACGTTTTAGTCGCAGGAATGGCCATAACAATTAAGATGACAAAAGGAATGGCAGTCCAGAGTATTTCTACTTTGGTACTTTCATGAAACTGGGCAGGGACAGCCCCTTTAGACTTGCGATGATGGATGAGTGCCCAAAACATAATGGCAAACACGATCACCCCAATCACACAACATATTAAAAATATGGTCATGTGCAGTTGGTATACATTATTACTTATATCAGTTACGCCTTTACGCATATTATATTGGCTATTAGCAAGCACATTTTGCGAAAAAACTAACAATATAAGCCACAAGGAAGAACTCAGCTTACCCATGTGACGGCTCCTTTGATGCTATTGCTGACGCAAAGCGAAGAGGCATACGGCTTAAACGCCCATTCGTTATTTTTATTTTTTATAAGGGTGCTGGAGTTACTAAATGTGTGTGCTCAAAACGACTAGGCTGTGAGTTATTTTTATTCCAGCTCTTTAATAACTAGTTAAAAAATAAACAATAAGCAAGGTGAGTATGAAAAATAAACAAGAGGTTACTTAAAAAAGTGCAGCAAAGAAAATAGCAATTAATGAGGTAATTAATCCCAAAGTCAGGGTTAGTAAGGGGTAGCTTGAATAACAGCGGAAAAAATATAAAATTTTATGATTTAAAAATAACTAGGGTCTGTTGACCTTTGCGGATTAAAATTTGTTCAAACTAGGGGCGGTTTAATCGCGGCGCGAGGTTTGTAACCTAGTGGGCTAAGTCAAAACCGAGCAACAAAGAGTAAATCGCCCCTAGGCAGAATCCTTCGGGCAGCGCCTGTTTGGCATTGATGCTGCGTTATCGCCTATTTATGGGGAATAACCACACCACATAGGCTCTGTCTTGCCTAAATACCAAACAGACTGCTGCAAATTCAACCTTGAAAGGTCAACAGACCCTAAAATAAATTTGTTTGTTTATAACAATATTTAGCGATTTTTAAAAATAACAAAAAGCGATTCACAAGCAATATCGTACAAAAATAATGCATGTAAAAACAGCGCCTAATCAATATTAAGCGCTAGGTTATGCTTAACTATCACATCCAATCAGCGTTACGAATAACACCCACCGCTAAACCTTCAATATTGAAAGATTCATTTTCCAAATCAACTTCAATGGCTGAAAACTCGTCATTTTCAGCATGCAGTAATACTTTTCTGCCGGCTTTTTCTAGACGTTTAACCGTAACATCATCATCCACTCGAGCAACAACAACCTGACCATTTTCAGCTACTTGAGTTTTATGTACAGCGAGTAAGTCGCCATCCATAATGCCAATATCTTTCATGCTCATGCCGTTAACGCGCAGTAAAAAATCAGCCGCAGGTTTAAACATTAAAGGGTCAATTTTACAGTGGCTTTCTACATGCTGTTGCGCCAATATTGGCTCACCCGCAGCAACTCGACCAATTAAAGGTAAGCCCAGTTGCTCTGGCTCTTCTTCTTCAACAAGCTGAATGCCCCGACTCGCGCCCGGCTTCATTTTAATCACACCTTTTTTAGCCAGTGCTTTTAAATGTTCTTCTGCAGCATTCGCACTTTTAAAACCCAGTGTTTGTGCAATTTCGGCACGTGTAGGAGGCATACCAGTATCTTTAATAAACACTTTGATAAGTTCGAGTATTTGCGCTTGGCGTTTCGTTAATGGTCGCATACAACTGGTTTTCCATACAGTACAATTAACTGTGAGTATATACAGTTATTTTAAAATCGCAAATATAAATTAAGTTAGCTCCACTGATAATAATTAGCTTATCGCACTAAGAATATAACCCGCTCTTAACTACTTAAAATTATTTTTGCACTGATTAAAGCAACCCATCAACAGTAAAAATAAAAAATGTATCTTAAAATTTACAACAATGGTTAATTTTAATGAGCGCTAATGTTAATTAATTGAAATAAAAATATTACCGTGTACACTTTATGTGGACAAAACAAATGTAAAAGGACTATGAAATGAAAAAATACTCACCTTTATTTATTGGGCTCCTATTCAGCGGCTATACACAAGCTCAAGTTCCGCTTTTTGAAGTGCAATATATTAATGAGCCACAAAGCGTGGCCACACAAACAAGTAATCAATTACAGTTTGGCCAGCCTCTTTTTGAGCTCACAAATAGCACAAATACCTTTCTTTTACCTGTTAAAGGTAACGACATTGAATTTATAAAAAGTTCAACAAGTTTGTCAGCAACGGGAAGCTTAATTTGGATTGGTAAAAGTTTAGAAGATGACGAAATAACACTTATTAAATCTGCAAAAGGCATTTCGGGTACTGTAAAAGTAGGTGAACAGATATATAAATTACAACCAAATAGGCACTCTGGTCATAATTTCATTGAATTAGATCCCCAAAAGCAGCCAGCTGAACATGCTCCCGACTATAAACAGTCTAATAACTTGGAGTTTATGAGTGAACAAATTTTAACAGCTCAAAACACTCAATCGGTAATGGCTAACGAAACGCAAAGTAATATTAGTTTATTAGTTTTATATACCCCAGCAGCAGCTCAAAAATCAGGGGATATAAATAGCTTAATTGATCTTGCGATTGTTGAAACCAACCAAGGTTATCAAAACTCAGGCGTCAACGCAGTTGTTAGCATAGCCCACATGAGCCAAATTAATTATACTGAAGCTGCAAACTCAAGTACTGATTTAAATCGTTTAGCAGCTAAGAACGATGGTTATATGGATGAAGCACATACATTACGCGATCAATTCGGTGCAGATGTAGTTATATTAGTAAATGATGTCAATGGTTACTGTGGCCAGGCCAAAGCCATTGGCGCTAATGCTCAAAGCGCTTTTGCTATGGTCGATTATGATTGTGCGACAGGCTACTACTCCTTTGGTCATGAGATTGGGCACTTACAAGGCGCTCGCCATAATCCAGAAAACGATCCTTCAACAACTCCTTATTCATTTGGACATGGTTACCAACAACCTCAATCGCAATGGCGTTCAGTGATGGCATATAATTGTCCAGGTAATTGTACACGTATTAATTACTGGTCGAACCCTAATAAATCATACAATGGAGATGTAATGGGGACTTCGGCAGAACATGACAATGCCAGAGTGTTAAACTTAACTAACCCTATTATTGCAAACTTTAGATCTTCAACCCCCCCAATTCCTGGTGACAATGTACTCCAAAATAACCAAGCAATTATGGTTAATGGTGCAAAGAATAGCGAAAAATTATTTACATTTGTAGTACCAAGTGAAGCAACACAAGTTACTTTTAGAACATCAGGTGGTAGTGGTGATGCTGATATATATGTAAAATTTAACGAAACGGCATCCACAAATAATTTTGATTGTCGCCCATATAGAAATGGCAATAATGAGAGCTGCAGTGATACTCGCAGTGGAAATTACTCTGTCATGCTCAAAGGCTTTGATGCTTATAATAATGTAGAACTGGTCGCTAGTTACCAATAATAAGCAAGCTACATAAGCAGGCGTCGTAGTATGGCGACCTGCTTAAATTAAGCTAAAAAAATTTTATTTGCTATCACTCACGACAAGATTTAAATTTCACCTTAATATGAGCTCAATTTTATATTTTTAAACATTCTTTTAGGAGCGAGTATGAGCATTTGGCATCAACCAATTACATTAGAGTTTTGTAAGCAATTAGATCAAGGGATCACTGGCCAAGGCACGCTCATGAAGACCATGGGAATTGAAATCAGTGAAATTGGTGACGATTACTTAGTGGCCACTATGCCGGCAATTCCAGAGCATCATAACCCTATGGGTATAGTGCATGGTGGTGCCAATGTAGTGCTTGCTGAAACCGTAGCAAGTTATGCCGCTAACTTTGTAGTTGATTTCAGTCGATTTTATTGTGTTGGGCAAGAGATAAGCGCCAGTCACTTAAAAGCGTCACGCAACGGCACATTAACGGCTACCGCAAAAGCTTATCATATAGGTAAACGCAGCTCGGTTTGGGATATTAAAATAACCAATAGCCGCAATGAGCTTTGCTGCGTATCAAGAATGACCGCAGCAGTAGTCGAACGAAAAGGTTAAATTACTTTTCCAGAGGGTAAATAGTAACTTCTATGCCTGCGCCAATTGCAGATATGCGTAACAAGGTATCTGCATGTAGGGCCTGATTAAAACATTTTGGCGACGTACCCGACTCAAACCCCATATCAAAGGTTCTACGAGAACAACTTAACCATTGCTTTAATGCATTGCGTGAACACGACTCAATTAGCTCACATAAATGATTAATTGCTTTATCGGGTGTGGTTATTTCACCAGCTACTTCGATGCGTGCCAGTTGGCGGTATTCGTCTTTATCATAATGTAAAATGGTTGCGACCTTTTTTAAATCAGCAACTAATACGCTAATATCTTGCTTTGACTCAAGCTCGAGATCTACATTTAAAAATTGAATTTCCGACATTGTTTCGTATTTATCCTCTAATGGTTACCTTGCAAACTTTAACGCAGTTTTATCGTTATACCAAATCAACACCCTATAAATAGACACTTTATCAGTTAATACTCTTATTTTAGGATGTTATTGCGACTTACTATTAGCACTATTGTGCTGAAACTCAATTTGAATGCACTAGTGCGACATTTTGTCGCACCCACCCTGCCTACCATTCGCGTAAAATGTTTATTAAAAGTAATAAGATAAACACCTATGAAAAAAATATTTAAACCAGTACGTAAACTTCATAAATGGTTGGGCTACTTATTAGGTTTACAAATTTTAGCTTGGTTGCTTGGCGGTTTAATTATGAGCGCTATTCCGCTTGAAAAAGTACATGGTAATCACCTAGCAACACGCACCCTAACCAACCCCTTTAAAAGCCATGATTACGTCGCATCAATTGATGATATCGTATCCCAAGTAACCAACCCGACTAAAATAATCTTTACGCATTTTTTATCCACCCCACTTATAACTGTAACCAGTGCCGGTAACCAACAAAGTTTTAATGGCATTACCGGGCAACCATTTAAAGCACCTAACAAACAGCAAATAATTGCTAATGCACACGCACACTTACTTATTAATGCTCAACGAGTAAGCGCTGCTTTATTAGCTACAAGCCCACGAGAAAGCGGTTATAAAACAAATATATGGCAAGTGAAATTTAACGATACATTTAACACCACCCTCTATTTGTCATCAGACACAGGTAAAGTGATTACTGTTCGCAGTGATATTTGGCGAGTGTTTGACTTCTTTTGGATGCTACACATTATGGATTACGATGAGCGCGAGGATTTTAACAACCCGTTACTCATTAGCTTTGCTGCCAGCAGTGTGTTTTTTAGTTTTACTGGTTTTATTTTATTACTGCAAAACATCCGATTAAGAACAAGAAAACGTAAGCTATCCTGAGTTTTTAAGCAGGTTGTACAGAAAACTGATTTACCATTTAGGTTATTCTCTTTAAAATCGCGGCTCCTGTAGTTCACTAAAGTGATAGGATATGCCGCATTTTATTTTTGCGTTATTGCTTTGCGTTATCAGCTTTACTATTAATGCTGAGCAATTTACTCGTTTTTCCAGTGCTAAAAAACACTTAATTAAAACCTTACCAACCAATGCAAAAAGTATCTATTGTGGTTGCGACATAAAACGTAAAGGCAAAAAGTTAGTACCCGATGCAACCCATTGTGGTTATGTGCCACGCAACACATTTACCCGTTCAGGTAACGTGAACCAACGCGCTCTGCGAATAGAATGGGAACATATTGTACCCGCTTGGGAGTTCGGTCATCAGTTACAATGCTGGCAAGATGGTGGACGTAAAAATTGCCGTAAAGTAAGTGCAAAGTTTCGCATGATGGAAGCTGATATTAACAATTTAGCTCCCGCAATCGGTGAAATTAACGCTGATCGTTCAAACTATCGCTTTGGCATGTTAGCCCAAAATGCTAATCAATATGGTCGCTGTGAGGTTAAGGTTAATTTTAAACAACGCGTTATAGAGCCTCCGGTTTATGCACGTAAACGTATTGCCGATGCATACGCTTACATGCAAAAAACTTATGGTTTAAAAATATCAAATCAACAACAAAAGCTGTTTAATGCGTGGCAACAACAAGCTTATGCCGCAAAAACCGACAGTAAAAAGCTGTAACTTATGTTTATAATGCTTGGTGTGGTCCAAATATTTCGTAATGAATATTCGAGCTCTGTACACCTAAGTCAAGTAGTTGGCCTTTTACATAAGCCATAAATGAAGCTGGTCCACACAAATAAAATGCCCCTTCGCTAATAGGCAGTGATGCTTCAAGCACAGATAAATCCATAAGACCTGTGTAATCACATCCCCCACCACCTTGATTAAACCAGGTTAAGGTTTTTAGTTGTGGATGCATAGCCGTTTGCTGAGCTAGGTAGTCTTTAAATGAATACTCCAAGCTATTTTCACACGCGTGTAAGTAACTAATCGCTTGATTAGTATTGTCGCTCAATAGCGTTTGCAGCATAGCCATCATTGGGGTTTGGCCAACACCTGCAGAAATAAGCACAACGGGGCTTGTTGCATCTTTCAAAAAGAAATCACCTGCTGGTGGGTATAGCTCTACTCGTGCGCCCTGCTCTAGTGAGTGTAAATAGTTAGACACCACGCCAGGCTGTGGTTGGCACTCTTTTTTAACGCTAATACGATAGTTTTTAGCATTGCTCTTTTGCGAAATAGAATACTGGCGGATCTCTTCATATTCTGCCCCCTCAGGCTTAACTTTAATGCCAAGATATTGTCCTGGCTTGTGGGAAATAACAGCTTTGCCGTCTAAAGGTGTGAGGATAAAGCTGGTTACAAATTCAGACTCAACATGTTTATGAGTAATTTCAAACTTCCGTGTACCTACCCAGCCACCATGATTATTTTTACTGTGTGTATACAACGCTGCTTCTTCGGTAATACAAATATCAGCCAGTAGGTTATAAGCTTCTCGCCATGCGTATTCAACATCAGCTGTAAACTGATCAGGAATAAGCTCTTTAAGTGTGCCGATCAAATGCGCCCCTACAATAGGGTAGTGTTCGGGTAAAATATTCAAGCTGGTATGCTTATGGTTAATTCTAGCTAATGCCTCTTTTAACACGGCTAAATTATCAATATTTTGCGCATACGCAGCCAAGGCATTAAATAATGCAAATTGCTGACGACCCGTTTCTTGGTTAGTCATATTAAAAATATGTTTAAGTTCCGGGTTATGGCTAAACATGCGCTTATAAAAATGATCGGTGACGGCTGTGCCCGCTTCTGCAAGTAATGGAGCTGTACTTTTTACAATCTCAATAGTTTTTTCAGATAACATTTTGGTTTCCTATGGGTGAACTAACCACGACGCCCATCAACACGACGCCGCGTTAATATAGGAGTGCAGTGAATTAAAAATAATAAAAAGGCCAGTAACCAAAGCACAGCACTGATCTGCCAAGCTAGGTGTGGCCCAATAAAAGACGGGAGAAAAGCACGAATAATTGCGGCACTAAACACCAATACAAATGCAAGATTCATAAAACCAGGAATACTAAGTGAGCGACCGGTATGTCCTAGTGATACCCGTGTCATCATGGCTAAAATCATCATGCCGATACCACCAATAGTGATAAAATGCAGCGCGTCTTTAAACAGTATTGCACTGCTATAAAAACTGATTGCCACTAACATTAAACCTATACCTAAAGCTAAATACGCAAAGTGTAACGACCATAATAATGGGACTTTTAGGACTTGCTTGTTCCACCAGCAAACACCGCGAACTAAATGCAAAAACGCTGCACTCATCACAACTAGTGCCGGGTTAATTACAGTGAAAAATAATTTACTAATAAAAAATAATGCTATCGCCAATACCGATAAGTATAAAATAGCTTTATCTATGTTTGGTGTGCGTACCTGCTTAGATAAGCCCAGCCCTTTGGCAGTAAAAAAGGGTAATACACGCCCAGCTACAACCCCCACCAACAAACTTATAACCAGTACTGCGGTATCAACCATTACAAGCGCTAGCTGCGTTTGGTTTTTTAGCACTAGTATTAAATACAACATATTGAGCGTACATAAAAATGAAAGAATAAATAAAAACAAGTAGTTGCGTTTACTGCTCGCTTTTATCAACATGCTGGCTAACACTATGATTACCGAGAGCCACCAAACAACTTGTAAAATCAGTACCGCATAAACATTAAACTGATCAATGCTAGGCACAACTACAAAAAAACTAAGCCGTGCACTAAGCCATATTAGGCTAAGCCACATCAATGGTTTACCGTTAATACTTGCAACACCGGTCCATGTTTGTGCTGCAGTAAGTAAAAAGCCAGCCACAACCACGCCCGCAAAACCAAATAACATTTCATGTGCATGCCACAAATTAGCAGGCATAACTAAATACCACTGTGCATCGCCACTTAAAATAAGTAACCAATAACCCACAGATAAACACGCTAGTGATCCACCAGCTAAAAAAAAGGGTCTAAATGCCAACATCCATAATGACCATTGTGATACCTGATGAAATGCGACCTGCGCTGGCATAGGTTCGGCTAAGTTTATGGGCTTCATTAGCGCACCTCCTGCCCCAGTCCATGCTGCGCCACACAGCGCAGTACGTAACTCACTTTGACAATCGCCGCGAGGACAATCGTGCTAATGTGTGCAAAAATTTGTACCGGTATAGAAAAGTAGCCTGCATAGGGATAACTTATTAACAACGTAATCAACACCCCAAATACGCTAATACATAGCATCTTATTTGCATGAGATAGCAAACGGTAATACAGAGAATTAGACTTCACTGAATAATTAACCTGTCCTAAAAAAATACTGCTCATAACAACCCCAATAACTGCTTTCGTTATTTTGTTATTACACAGACCATGCCAATTAAATAAACACTTTAAATTCAATGCATTATTTAATTTCACTTTACAAAAAGAGTCTTTATGACCTACTATAAAAACCAATTAAATACACTAACAGGTCATTTTGACATGAACCAGCAATTCAACCTGACTCAAGTTGCCTTGGAGCTTGCACAAAGCACCTTACATGCCCACAGTTTTGAGCAGCTCTTAGCCACAGTTGAACGTGTTATTCCAAGTGATGCTAGCGCTTTGTTAATTCGCCAAGGCGAGCAATTAAAGCCTTTAGCGATTAAAGGTTTAATGCCTGATAGCTTAGGCAGGCGCTTTAACATTGCAGAGCATCCTCGCCTTGATGCTATTTGTAATCACCGCTTGGCACTGCAATTTGCACATGACTGCCCGCTCCCAGACCCATATGACGGCTTACTACTAGCTAAAACGGGTGATATTCCAGTGCATGCCTGCTTAGGGTTACCGCTTTATGATAAAGATTCGCTGCTTGGTATTTTGACCTTTGATAGCCTAAACGCTGATGCGTTTGACGGCATTACCGCTGATACGCTTAATACCTTACAAACCTTGTGCAGTGCGCACTTTAAAACAGCCCTAGAGCTTGCCCATTACAAACAACATGCCCAGCACTCAAGTGAATTAGTACAAGCGTTAAACCGTGAGGCGCTCAAGCGTGATGGTGGTGAAATTATTGGCCAAAGCCCAGTAATACAAACCCTTAAAAACGAAATAAAGCTGGTTGCAGCCTCTAATTTTAGTGTATTAATTTTAGGTGATACTGGGGTCGGCAAAGAGTTGGTGGCGCGTAATATTCACTTGCATTCAGCACGCAAAGATCAGCCATTGATCCATTTAAATTGTGCATCACTGCCTGAAAACCTCGCCGAAAGTGAATTTTTTGGCCATGCAAAAGGCGCCTTTACGGGGGCACAAAATGCTCGCCAAGGTAAGTTTCAATTAGCCGATGGCGGTACCTTATTTTTGGATGAAATAGGCGAGCTACCACTGGCAATGCAAAGTAAATTATTACGGGTACTGCAAAGTGGCGAAGTACAAACCGTTGGTGAAGACGAACTTAAATATGTTGATGTTAGAGTGATTGCAGCCACTAACCGTGACTTGAAACACGAAGTAGAACAGGGGCGATTTCGCGCCGACTTATATCATCGCCTAAGTGTGTACCCGTTAAGCGTAGCGCCTTTAAAAGCCCGTGATGAAGATGTTATTTTATTAGCCGGTTATTTTTTGGAAAAAACAGCTCGCAAGCTTGCGATTAAACAGCTAAAACTCAGCATTGAAACGCAATTACTGCTAAAAAAATATGACTGGCCTGGCAATGTAAGAGAGCTGGAACATGTTATTAATCGCGCCGCATTAAAAGCTAAACAGCATCAATGGCAGCAGCCAATTATTACTATTGAGCCAGAGCATTGCGAGCTAAATTTAAACGCTATTAACACCTTAGATCTTGAACACTCAAACCAGCTTGCAACCACACCTTTAACAAACAACATTTCGTTAAAACAAGCCACCGATACTTACACTCAGCAGCTTATTATACAGCAACTTAAACAACATAATTATAACTGGGCAAGCACAGCGCGAAGTTTACAGGTCGACCGCGCTAACTTAACGCGGCTAGCCAAGCGCTTGGGTATTTCTATAAAAAAGTCGTTGTAGCTTTTTTAACTTAATTTACGCTGCTTAAAATAGGTTTTTAATAACTGACTAAACGCTTGCACTTTCGCAGTACGATGCACTAAATGGTGCGTCACTAACCATAAGTCAGTAGGCCAACTTAGTTCGTTAGGTAATACAGGCACTAAATCAGAGTATTGCGCTGCAACATCATGTTGTAATCCGCCAATCCCTAGCCCCTTAACGATGGCGCGAGTAGCCTCTGAGGTTTCTGATACTCTAAGTTTAACTTGCGACGAGGGAATATTTTCATCAACCCACGCAAAATAAGGCACTTTGCCATTATAACCCGCGACTCCTGATACAAAATTATGCACCGAGAGTTGTGCTAACGTTTGTGGCAAGCCATAACGATTTATGTAATGTTTTGAAGCATAAAATCCTGACGAGAGTGCCGCTAAATGCTGAGCAATATAATCACCTTCATCCGGCCTGGGCCCTGCTCTTACAGCGATATGTGCTTGGCCATGGTCTAAGCGCAAACGCTTTTGATCCATAATCACTTGTAATTGCACTTGCGGATGCAAGGTCTGAAACTGCTCACATACCTCACTTAATACATCTATAAAACCACTCACAGTGGTAAGTAACAAGCTACCTTGTAAGGTACTATCTGCTGCAATTATGTCACTGTGTAAGCGTTCTAGCTCACCATTAATTGCTTGTGCTGTGGTAAATAACTTAGCGCCAATCTCTGTGACTTTGTAGCCACGAGCATGTCGGTGGAATAATCGCGCATCTAAGCTTTTCTCTAAGTTATTTATTCGCCTGAGCACCGTACTGTGATGAATATCTAGTGCTTCGGCAGCTGCAGTTAAAGTGCCTAAACGCGCCACCTCATAAGCAACCTTAAGATCTTGCCAATCATCAAATTGAATTGCCATAGTAACCACTTTTTAAATTGTGCATATACGCACACAAGTTTTGCGTTTATTTGGCTTTTCTGCAAGCAATTATTTGTTAAAGTCACTGCTGTACACAATCAACATTAGGATCAGCTCATGACTACACCAAAAATTATTGCCCTAGCAGGTAGCTTACGTAAAGACAGCTTTAATCAAAAACTTATTAATGAAGCAGCTCGTTTTGCACTAGAAAGTGGCGCTGAAGTGGAAGTGATCAAACTCGCAGACTTAGCCATACCTATGTTTGATGAAGATTTAGAAGCACAAGGCACACCGGCCGGCGTACAACAATTAAAAGACAAGCTGCGCACAGCAGATGGTATTTTACTGGCCAGCCCAGAATATAATGGTTCTATCACCGCAGTGTTAAAAAATGCCATTGATTGGGCGTCGCGCACCGAACAAGGTGCAGAGCCTGCATTTGCAAATAAAGTAACCGCTTTATATGCAGCATCACCGGGTGGACTTGGCGGCTTACGTGGGTTGAATCACGTGCGTGATATTTTATCTGGCATTGGCAGCTTAGTATTAGCTAACCAACTGGCAGTACCGGCTATTCATACTTTATTAGACGAAAATGGCCGTATTAACGACCCCGCTACCGCTGAAAAAGTGGCCGGCCTTGCACAGCAGTTAGTTAGCGTAGCGAGTAAGCTAAAATAAGCAGCGGCTATAACTTTGTTGCTGCAAGCTTTGCAGCAATAAAGTCTTCATGGGTAACATACAACAAGTTTGCAACACGACGAATAACGTACTCTTCTTGAGGATCAAGTTCACCATCCGCGTACGCCAAGCGCCAAAGTAGCTCAACTATATCAATACGTTGCTGTGCACTGCATTGATTATTAATTTGCTTAGAAAATTGAAAATAATCAATGGCATCATCTAAACTTGAGCTTGCTTGTTCGGTTAACTCATCTACTGCTTCATCAGTTAAATCAAAATATTTTTTTAATGTCAGACTTAGCGTATGTTGTTCATCTGCCTGTAAATCGTTATCCGCTCGCATTACTTCAATTAATAACGCTGCAACCGCTGTTTTTAAATCATGTTGTTCAATATCATAATCTTGCTGATCAATACTCGAAAAAAGCTGTTTAATTTGCTTGAACATCACATTTCCCCTTTTTGGGTGTTAGACTTATATAATAACGGGTGTAATAGATATGCTGATCACACTACCCAATATCAAGATGGAGTTAAAGGTTTATGAGTAGAAAAGCTAATCATTATCTATATGGAAGTATTAGCTGGGTGTTTTTAACAGCATGTTTGAATGTGTCGGCAGAACAAACTGAAATGCAGCGGCTATATGACTTTGATGAAAAGGTGCATTACAAACAAACTCAAATAGACACTAACAACTATCATCTAGAGATCCAATCTGATGACTACCCACATTTTAAAAACCAAAGTGTGTTTTTATTGCGCCACGCTAACCGCTTATGTCGCGATAACCCTTTTATGTTAAAAGTAACCGAAGGGGTGCAAGAGTATGAACGTTTTCCAACTAAACCACGCGCTTATCAGCCACCACTGAGTGTATTTGTGCAGTGTGAAATACCCGCAGAAAAAACCTCAAAAAAATAACCCCTCTTTACTTTTCAGTAAGCCACTGAGTATTAAAACAGCCAGTGGCTTTACTGACGCTGAGTTTAGTTAACGCTATATCCCCACGGCGCAGCCGGTGGTGTGATAGGCTTAGTTAAATCAAAGTCAACGCGGAATTCGCGACCTTGGCGAATGAGTCGGTAAGTAAACTTTTCAGGATAAATATACATTTGCCATGTATTGCCTACCGATTGTGGTATGCCTTGGCTAACAAATAACTCTTTTGAATACTGATCAGCAGGGAATGACTGCATGTTAGCAAAACCCGCATCAAGCGTATGACCACCATACATAGTAGACACATCATCGCTGCCATCTTGATGGCGGTGATCGTGCTTTAAACTCAACCCACTGCCTGTTTTAGTAATGATCCACGTACGTGAGGCATCATCACCCACATGAAACGGCACTTGTAGCTCACGTTCATTACACTTACGCACATGCATAACTAATTTTTTATCGGCAAATGAACTCGGCCCTGTGGCATTATCAACCGTTACTTTACCTTCAAAAGCTTTACCACAATGGGCAGCAATGTTATCAAAAAAGCCATCATGGCTTGGAATTGATACTAAAGGTGCTGGGCGTGCTATTGCAGCGGTTGATGCAAGCATTAGTGCTGCAGCTGTTAATAATTTCATAATGTATCCCTAAATAAAATTTTAGCTTAGGCTAATGGTTTAATGGACATAAAGAAAACAATTACGATAAGCTGCTATACGGCGAGTAAGAATAAATCTAACCATAATGATTAGTTTCGTTAAAGCTGCTCTAAATTGTTAAAACTCACTTTTATTCTTTGGTTCACCTTTTACGTCTCCAACTTCACTTGTAAATTCAGTCTTCTCTTCATGTATCTTTTCCGTTAGGTAATAAAGACCAAAAAAAGTTGTCAACATAATCAATGAAATAGAATATACATAAACAAATAAAAACAAATACTTAAGTGTATTTAAGTAGATAGAATTAAAAGAATTTAAAAGTAGTTCGATATTGCTTCCTGCACTAATAACTATTTTGCTAAAAAATACCAATAGGAAGCTAACAAATGATAGAAAACCAAACATGTATGATAAAAATTGTCTTCGACTTAACACTTTATCATCAAGTTTTAAAGGTATGCCATCAGTTGGTGAATCTATGTTGGGGTTTGGAAAAGTAGCTATTGCGCCGAGGGCTGCAATGTAAAAACCGGTCAACACTTGCAGAAAACCACTCACTGAGTGAATCATTCCTTTATCACCCAATACAGCAATCGGCCTTGGTAGGAAATAAAATATTAGACAGGTTAAAATTGCTATAATGATTGGAATCACAAAGTCAACTAACCTTTTCTGCCTATTACTAATCTTCAAATAGCGCATTGGGGCAAGTAACTTGCATATTATATCCATTTTATTTTATAGCCTTTTCAAGCATCTTCTTCATATTATTTGCGAGCTCTTTGTGTATATTATTTTCACATTGACCTATTTTATTATTTAATTCAATTAGTTCTGACTTAGTAAAAAGTAAGTTCGCAATGTCAGCTTCTTTGGAATTGAAAGGCATAGTTCGTTGTTTCTTTACTTGCCTAGTCTTTTTCTCACCTTTTTCATTCGTTGTTACCTCTTCGGATACGACCTCAGAATACTGCACCCTCACTTCGTCGTAATTTTTTTCCTTACCAAAACTTGTAGCTTTTTTTATCAACTCCAATGCTTTGCTTCCTGTTGGCTTCCCTGAAACTCTTAACTTGATAGCTTGTTCTGACATTCTCAGTTCTTTATTATCATCAATAAAATTGCCATCATTATTATTTAATAAAGTTATCCCTTGCAAAGAGCTATGTTTTAGAGAGTTCTGCAATGTAGAGCTAGCGTGGCCATTAAAAGAAGCCATAGGCCTACAGATATTCCCTTCCTTGCTTTTACTGCCTGGCTTTTTATAGGTTGACTTACAACTTATTTGAAAGAGGCGAGTTAAAAACTGTTCAATTGTAGACTTTGGTAAACCTGTAACTTCCTCAATTACAGAGAGGTGCCAACCTTTCTTCTCCTTTATACAATCAAGACTAAATAAAACATGACAGGCTGCGCCAATACCTTCAAACTTTTTCTTGACTTCAACTCTAACGGCACCAGTTTGAGTGTTCGAAAATGCTGGATCAGTAGCTTTGACATCAGATGCATGCAGTAAAAGCATCACAAATCCATCTATTCTTTTGAAATCTTTGACCCTTATAGTTATTTCATTTTTTCTATATTGATGTACAGCTTTTCCATTTTTCCAAATATGCTCAACTTTATCTAACACTTCATCAAAATCGAATTGAGGGGCATCATCAGGGTAAGACCTCAAATGAAAATCATAAAAATAAACCCAGCGTCGTTCAGTTGATTGCATATTTTACATCCTTTGTTATTGATAGAGTTAAGTATTAAAATTATCCTAAGAAAAGCAGTAATGAAGTGATAAATTGCTAGAGGCTTTCCCTTTACTTAATGAAAAGAGTACACCTTAATATGTTTAACGTAAACTGATTAGAAATATAGTTTCAACTGAAAATTTTAGGTTTTCATACAAGTAAAAACACGGCTTTCGCCGCGTTTAGGTTCACATGGAAAAATCAGGTTATTGCCAAGGACGCTCAGCGGCAAGTTTTGCTTCAAACGCATCAATTTGCGGATTTAGGGTCTCGGTTACACCAATAAAGTCTAAGCCACTTAATAAACGCTCTTTCACATCATTGCGAATATCAAAGCTGATTGGCGCAAATTTATTGCTGCATAATTGCTGGTTTTCAAGATCCACATCAATGTAAATATCGTCATGCTGCTCACTTAACACAAATAAGTCTTCTAAGATTTGCGCTGGCAGTGCAATGGCAAGCATTTGGTTATTGCCACAGTTATTAAAGAAAATATCAGCAAAACTTTCAGCCAAAATCACTTCAAAACCGTATTGTTTAAGCGCCCATGGGGCGTGTTCACGTGATGAACCACAGCCAAAGTTGTCACGGGTTAGTAGTATTTGCGCGCCTTGATAGCAGGGTCGGTTCAAAATAAAATCAGGGTTTGGCTCGCCATTATCTAAATAACGCCAATCGTAAAATAGCGCAGCATCAAAACCATCACGGCTGGTTGAAGTTAAAAACTGCTTAGGAATAATTTGGTCGGTATCGACGTTGTTTTTATCAAGTGGGGCCATTAAGCCACTAAAATAGATGCTCATTAGGCTTCTCCTCTAATATCAACAAAGTGGCCATGTATTGCTGCCGCTGCCGCCATTGCTGGGCTCACTAAGTGTGTACGCCCGCCTCGCCCTTGGCGTCCTTCAAAATTACGGTTAGATGTAGATGCACAGCGTTTACCTGCGCCTAAACGGTCGTCATTCATTGCTAAACACATAGAACAACCTGGCTCACGCCATTCAAATCCTGCAGCTTTAAATATGTCGGCAAGGCCTTCATCTTCTGCTTGTTGTTTAACCAAGCCTGAGCCTGGAACAATTAATGCTTCAATGCCAGCAACCACTTGCTTGCCTTCAACTATTTTTGCTGCGGCGCGTAAATCTTCAATGCGGCTGTTGGTGCATGAGCCAATAAATACTGTGTCTACTTTGGCAGTTGATAACTTATCGCCCGCTTTTAAACCCATGTATTTAAGTGCACTACGAATGGCATCAGCTTTAATTAAATCGGTTTCTTTGTCTGGATCTGGAATACATTCGTCAACGCCAATCACTTGCTCTGGGTTAGTCCCCCAGGTGATCTGTGGTTGAATATTAACGGCATCTAACTCTACCTCTAAGTCAAAGGTTGCGCCATCATCAGTTTTTAAAGTTTCCCAGTAGGCAACAGCGGCGTCAAAATCAGCGCCTTTTGGTGCAAATGGGCGCCCTTTTAAGTAGTCATACGTTACCTTGTCTGGGGCAATTAAACCGGCCTTGGCACCCATTTCAATACTCATATTACACAACGTCATGCGCGCTTCCATTGATAGCGCTTCAATGCCTTCACCACAAAATTCAGCCACATAACCCGTACCACCAGCAGTGCCTAGTTTACCTATAACCGCCATAATTAAATCTTTAGCAGTTACTGTTGGGCGTAACACACCGTTAATTTGAATTTTTAACGACTTAGCCTTTTTTTGCTGTAGCGTTTGCGTAGCTAATACGTGCTCAACTTCTGAGGTTCCAATACCATGGGCAAGCGCTCCAAACGCGCCGTGGGTTGAGGTATGACTATCGCCGCATACTATGATGGTGCCTGGCAAAGTGATCCCTTGCTCTGGGCCAATCACATGTACTATACCTTGATTTACTGAATCTAGGTCGTACAGCAAAATACCAAATTCTTTACAGTTTGCATCCAGTGCCATTAGTTGATTTTTAGAGACTTCGCTGGCTGCATCTAATGAACGGCTTTTAGTTGAAACATTATGATCCATGGTCGCAATGGTTTTTTCTGGACAGCGCACTTTACGATTTTTTTCACGTAAACCTGCAAATGCTTGTGGCGACGTCACTTCGTGTACTAAATGACGGTCAATATAAAGTAAATCGGTTTGCTCGTTGATGCTGGCAACCGTATGTGCTTGCCAAATTTTATTGTATAAAGTTTGAGCCACTTGCTAACTCCCTGATCTGATTGAGCCACAGCCTAACGGTGCTGTGGCTTTAATAGTTAAATGCGTGAAACAATAGCCGCTGCAACATCGGTGGTGGTATAGCCGCCCTGCGGATAAATATCAGGTGTCCCCACACCCGCTTCAACCGCCTCTGCAACTGCTTTTTCAATGGTGCGAGCCGCTTCATCTTGTCCTAACGAATAACGTAACATTAATGCGGCACTTAAAATTTGTGCAATAGGGTTAGCAACCCCTTTTCCGGCGATATCGGGCGCTGAGCCACCCGCGGGTTCATACAAGCCAAAGCCTGATTGATTTAAGCTAGCCGAAGGTAATAGCCCCATTGAGCCGGTGATCATCGCGCATTCGTCAGATAAAATGTCGCCAAATAAGTTATCGCACAGTAATACATCAAACTGGCTAGGCTGTTTAACTAGCTGCATCGCTGCATTATCTACATAAATATAATCTAAGCTCACCTCAGGAAACTCTTTACTCACTTCGGTGACTACTTCACGCCACAGTACACTTGATGCCAGTACATTGGCTTTATCAACCGAGGTTACATGATTGCTGCGCAATTTAGCGGCCTCAAAAGCAAAACGTGCAATACGCTCAATTTCTTTACGCGAGTATGTTTGGGTGTCAAATGCCGCTTCTTCAGCACCTTCGCCACTGCGACCTTTTTCACCAAAATAAATACCGCCGGTTAGCTCACGCACACACAAAATATCAAAGCCTTTTTCGCTAATATCAGCACGAAGTGGTGATGCAGCGCTCAATGCGGGTAACAATTGAGCAGGGCGTAAGTTACAAAACAAACCAAAATGTTTGCGTAGTGGTAACAATGACGCGCGCTCTGGCTGCTCATTCGGTGGCAAGTTTTCCCACTTAGGACCGCCCACTGAACCAAATAAAATAGCATCGGCGTTTTCACAGGCTTTTAAAGTTGTATCAGGAAGTGCTTTGCCAAATTCATCAATGGCTGCGCCGCCAATCGCGTGATGCTCACGGTTCAAAGTAAAACCAAATTTATCACTGACTGCGTCAAGTACTTGCTCTGCAGCTGCCATAACTTCTGGGCCAATACCGTCGCCTGCTAATACGGCAACGCTGTAATGTGTTTTACTCATCCTGCTTTCCTTTGTTGTTTTAAATCAGACACTTTTTGTGCTCGATAAATTAAGTTATAAACCCGAACCATAGCTCGAACAGAGGCTTCGACCACATCGGCCGCAATACCAGCACCGTGATAGGGACGACCATCATATTTAGCAATAATATTCACTTGCCCTAATGAGCTGGCGCCTTGGCCAGTTGCCTCTAAATTGTATTCAATCATTTCAACACTCATACCTGTTAAGCGCTCAATAGCAGCAAACGAAGCTTCAACAGGGCCATTACCTGTGGCCGCTTCTTGTTTTGCTTCGCCATCAATCAGCAAGCCTATGGTTGAGCTGGCCACAGATTGTGAATTAGACGCAGAGTTAACAAACTCTAACTGATACTTTTCGTCTTTATCGTTAATTTGATTAAAGTAAATCATTGCCTCTAGGTCATAGTCGTATACTGTGCCTTTTTGGTCAGCCAGCGCAACGAAACTTTGGTATAAGCTATCCATGTCGTAATCTGATTTTTGATAGCCTAATTCTTCTAAGCGGTGTTCTATAACATGGCGGCCTGAGCGTGAGGTCATGTTTAACTGATTACTTGGTACGCCAACACTTTCTGGTGACATAATTTCATAAGTGTTTTGCGCTTTTAATACACCGTCTTGATGAATACCTGAGCTGTGAGCAAACGCATTTTCGCCAACAATCGCTTTATTTGGCTGTACCGGCATATTACAAATTTTGGCTACCTGGCGAGAAGCGCGATAAATTTCTTCGCTTTTTATGTCGGTATATACGTTTAAGTGGTCTTTGCGCATTTTCATAATCATTGCCACTTCTTCAAGTGAACAGTTCCCCGCACGCTCACCTATACCATTAATGGTGCATTCAATTTGGCGTGCACCGGCTTGCACTGCGGCCACGGAGTTGGCAACGGCTAAACCTAAATCGTTGTGGCAATGCACACTTAAACGCGCTTTATCTATATTTGGCACGTTATTCATTAAATGACGGATCATTGCTGCGTATTCATCTGGAGTTACAAAACCGACTGTATCTGGCAAATTAATTGTTGATGCACCGGCGTTAATTGCTTGTTCAACAATTTTGCATAAATCCCAATGCGGTGTACGCCCAGCATCTTCACAGGAAAACTCAACATCATCGGTATAGTTACGCGCTAATTTAATAGATTTAACAGCCATTGCAGTTGCATCATCAAGGCTCATACGCAACTTGTGTTCAAGATGAAGCGGGCTGGTGGCAATAAAAGTATGAATACGACTTTGCTGTGCAGCGCGCAGCGCATCGCCACAGGCCTCGATATCTTTGGCAACCGAGCGAGCTAAGCCACAAATAATAGGGCCTTTCACCTCGGTGGCAATACGTTGCACTGAGCGAAAGTCAGCTGGGCTCGACACCGGAAACCCCACTTCCATTACATCCACATTTAAGCGGCTAATGGTATGCGCCAGTTGAACTTTATCGTCTTCTGTTAGGCTTGCTTTTAGTGCCTGCTCACCATCACGTAAGGTGGTATCAAAAATCCATACTTTATCTTGCTGTTGCATAGCTGCCCCTCAATTGCTGTGTTACCCAAATTTCGATTTATCCCTACAGCGAGATAAAAAAAACCCCGCGGTTGCGGGGTTTTTAATGTTTAACTCAATGCAAACACACTAATCCCCGCTCACTTGCCACAGCAGTAAGAGGTTTAGGTTTAGTGTAATTAAGCGAATAGTTTGCATCTGTTTTCTTGTGTGTGTGTCCAATGAGGCTTATTTTTATCATTGCAACGCAGTTGGCGCAAGCATAAAAATACCAAACAAATAATTAAAGGGGACTTTCTGGGGATTTAAAATTCAAATAAAACTTGTAAACAGAATAAAACATCCAATTTAAACCTGGAGCAGGCTTAAATTAATAAGCGCTGTAAAATACAGCGCTTATTTTAACTTTTTTTAATATCTATTCTTTATTTTCAGCACGTACGTAATTTGACGCGCCGCGCGTAATATAACGTAACTGCCATATAACTCGCTCTATCAGTTCATCGCGTTGCTGACCTTCAATATCAAGCGCTTCAGCGCCTGCATTAAATACCAAAGTAACCATGGCTTCTGCCTGAATATACGCATGAATAGCATCGCAGGGGGTTTCACTTTCTAAATAATGTGCGAGCTCTAAAATAAAGTGTTTCACTTCACGCGCCACTGCTGCTCTAAATGCTTTTGAGGTACCTGAACGTTCACGCAACAAAAGTCTAAACTGATTGCTTGAGTTATCAATAAACTCCATAAAAGTAACCACAGAGGTGTTGATTACACTGCCACCACTGGCTATTCGTCTGCGTGCTTGGCGCATCAGCTGGCGTAGGGTTAAACCCGCTTCATCAACCATGGTTAAGCCCAACTCGTTCATATCTTTAAAGTGACGATAAAAAGAGGTAGGCGCAATACCTGCTTCGCGTGCAACCTCACGCAAGCTTAAATTAGAAAAGCTATGATCAGCACTAAGCTGATTAAATGCAGCTTCAATTAATGCTTGTCGTGTTTTTTGTTTCTGTTGTGCTCTAACACCCGACATCAACAGCTCCCTGAGTGAGTTTGTAATAAATTTTTAATTAAAAAAATAGCTAATAGTACAGTCTAATACTTGACGGCAGCAGATTGAAATATTATTTTAGCTTACAGTTGTACGCTGAGAAATGATAAACATGAAAAAACCACCAATTATATGGACCAACGTCCTTTTCTTTAGCCTGACGTTTTTGGCTGCTATTACACTTGTACCTTGGTATGGGTTTAACTATGGCTTTACAGGCACGCAGTGGGTTGCTTTTGTAGCTTGCATGTTTTTTGCGGGATTATCGATCACCGCGGGCTACCACCGTTTATGGGCACATAAAACCTATAACGCACACCCTGCGGTTGAATTTATTTTTGCCCTTGGTGGTGCTTTTGCGCTACAAAATAGTGCGCTGCATTGGAGCAGCGATCATCGAATTCACCATGGTCAAGTTGATGACCCAGTTAAAGACCCTTATGCCGCCACTAATGGCTTTTGGTACAGTCACATTGGCTGGATGCTTCGCGACTACCAAGGCGACAGCTACGATGATTACAGCAACTGTCGTGATTTACAGCGAAATAAAATTGTTATGTGGCAGCACAAGCATTACTTAAAATTGGTAATTGCCATGAATGTTGGTTTACCGCTAGTACTCGGCTTAATGCTTGGTGATGTATGGGGCATGTTACTGTTAGCAGGCTTATTGCGTTTAGTGCTGAGTCAGCACTTTACCTTTTTTATTAACTCAGTAGCACATATTTGGGGTTCACGTCCTTACACTGAAAAAAATACCGCGAGAGACAATGGCTTTTTAGCACTGTTTACCTACGGTGAGGGTTATCATAACTTCCATCATATTTTTGCCAGCGATTACCGCAATGGCATTAAATGGTTTCATTACGACCCAACAAAATGGATGATCCGCTCACTCGCAGCCATTGGTTTAGCGAGTAAATTAAAGCGCACACCGGTTGAGCGCATTGAAAAAGCTAAAGCAGAAACCTTAATGAGTAAAACACAAGGTCGTCTTGCAAAATTGCCTTTAGCGCAAGATAAGCTTACATTATTACAACAAGAGTACGATTTGCTGCTTAAAAAGCTGCAAAATTATTGCTCATTACAAAAACAAGTGTTGGAAGCTAAAAAAAATAATATGGCAAAGCAGTGTGAAAAGTCGGCATTAATGGCACAATATCACGAGCTTGAAGCCGCCTGGGAAACACAAAAGCAGGCATGGCTAGCACTTAATGCGAGGTTATTAAAAGCCTCTTTTAGTTAAAATAGGAGTGGCTGTGGCCAAACAACCAGAAAAGAAAAAAGTACCCGTGAGCTACCAATATGATGCAATCATTATTGGCACGGGTCCTGGCGGTGAAGGGACCGCTATGAACCTCTCTAAAAGCAACAAAAAAGTAGCGGTTATTGAACGTCAAACTGCTGTTGGTGGTGGTTGTGTTCACTGGGGAACCATTCCTTCAAAGGCACTTCGTCATTCGGTTAGTCGCTACATTGAATACAAAGCAAACCCTTTGTTTAACGTAGGCGAGCGCCCAGTAAGACTTACTTTTCCTGATATTTTGCGCCATGCCAGTTCGGTAATTTCAAAGCAATCAAACTTACGCAGCAGCTTTTACGATCGTAATCGCATTCATATGTTTCAAGGCGATGCTAGCTTTGTTGATAAGCACACTATTGAAATTAGACGTAATGACGGTTCAACTGAACGCCTAACTGCACAAACTATTGTTATTGCTACCGGCTCACGACCTTATCGCCCACCAGGTGTTGATTTCACCCATTCGCGTATTTATGAAAGTGACACAATTTTAGGCCTTGAACACGACCCGCATCGCGTACTTATATACGGCGCGGGTGTAATTGGTTGTGAATACGCATCTATCTTCAAAGGGCTAGGTGCAAAGGTTGATTTAGTAAATACTCGCGATCGCCTACTTGCGTTTATGGATGCTGAAATATCTGATGCGCTTAGCTATCACTTTTGGAATAGTGGCATTGTTATTCGTCATAACGAAGAATTTGATCGCATTGAAACCCGCGATGACTGTGTTGTTATGCATTTAAAATCGGGTAAACGTGTAAAGGCTGACTGTATTTTATTTGCCAATGGCCGTACTGGTAATACTGATACATTGAATTTAGAAGCAATTGGCTTAAAAGCAGATAGCCGCGGACAAGTAAAAGTAAACGAAACCTACCAAACAGAAATAGACAACGTATATGCGGTAGGCGATGTTATTGGCTACCCAAGCCTTGCTAGTGCTGCCTTTGACCAAGGTCGAATTGCAGCAGATGCCATCGCTTGTGGTAACTGCGATGAAAAGCTGATTATTGATATCCCAGCCGGTATTTATACTATTCCTGAAATGAGTTCAGTAGGTAAAACAGAGCAGCAATTAACTGCCGCAAAAGTACCGTACGAAGTGGGACGTGCGCAATTTAAACACTTAGCACGTGCACAAATTGCAGGTACCGATGTGGGTAGTTTAAAAATATTGTTCCATACAGAAACCAAGGAAGTACTTGGGGTGCATTGCTTTGGTGAGCGTGCCTCTGAGATTGTTCACATTGGCCAAGCTATAATGGAACAAAAAAATGGTGGCAATACCATCGACTACTTTGTAAATACTACGTTTAACTACCCAACAATGGCAGAAGCTTATCGAGTTGCGGCATTAAATGGCTTAAACCGCTTGTTTAAATAAGTGCTTAAGTAAAATAGTTTGCACAAAAAAGCCCGCTAATTAGCGGGCTTTTTATTGTTAGTTCATAACTTACTTATGATATTGCGCACTTAGCTCATGCACAGCGTTAATAAATACACCCGCATTTTCTGGGTCAACATCTGGTGTAATACCATGCCCTAAGTTAAATACATGACCATTGCCAGTGCCAAAGTCTTCTAAAATCGTACCCACTTCTTGGCGAATACGATCTGGCGTGCCGTGTAGCATTGAAGGGTCCATATTGCCTTGTAGCGCCACTTTATCGCCAACACGACGTTTTGCATCACCAATATTAATAGTCCAATCTAGGCCTACTGCATCACAACCTGTTGCTGCAATTGCCTCAATCCATTGGCCACCATTTTTAGTGAACAAGGTAACCGGTACTTTACGGCCATCATTTTCGCGAATTAAACCATCAACGATTTTATGCATATACTGTAGTGAAAACTCATTGTAGTCACGCGGGCTCAATACACCGCCCCACGAGTCAAATATCATCAGTGATTGTGCACCCGCTTTAACTTGCGCGTTTAAGTAATCAATCACTGAATCAGCTAGCTTATCAAGTAGTAAATGCAGTGTTTGTGGCTCAGCAAATGCCATTTTTTTGATTTTACCAAAAACCTTACTACTTCCGCCTTCAACCATATAAGTTGCAAGTGTCCAAGGTGAACCCGAGAAACCAATTAATGGCACTTCACCTTTAAGCTCACGACGAATAGTGCTTACAGCATTCATTACATAGCCAAGCTCATCGGTAGGATCAAGTTTAGGAATTTTTTTAACATCGGCTAATGATGAAATTGGGCGTTCAAACTTAGGGCCTTCACCCGTTTCAAAGTACAAGCCTAATCCCATTGCATCTGGAATAGTTAAAATATCACTAAATAAAATAGCGGCATCTAATGGGTAACGACGCAGAGGCTGTAATGTTACTTCACAGGCTAACTCAGCATTTCTACACAGGCTCATAAAATCGCCCGCTTGTGCACGTGTAGCACGGTATTCAGGTAAATAACGTCCAGCTTGACGCATCATCCATACTGGCGTGACATCAACAGGTTGCTTGGCAAGGGCACGTAAATAACGGTCGTTTTTTAATTCGCTCATAGCGTATAGAGTCCTAGGGCTTTTAGAAATTGTGCAAGATTGTACCACCATATTTGCCCCCCCTCTATCGCTAAGCGATTAAATCGCCACAGAGTAGCACCAGATCAAGTGATTTTTTGTTTTCATTTCGTTTTGTACACAAAACAATCAAGTAAACGTTAATAATAAAAACTTTTCATTAAACTATTTGCAACATTTATAAAAGCTTGATATTGTTACTCCCGCGTTAACATAACAATAACAATAATCGTTAATATAAAAATAATAAAAATCTCTAATAAAAATAAGAATGCTTGTTTAAACAAGTCCAATAAAGAAATTAAACCACCGTAATTGGTGGTTTTTTCTTTCCTGCAATAAATACTTACAACTTATACCCGTAAACAAAACCCTCTGTGGTACTACATCTATTTTACTTGTTGATATACACGCCAATTAAATATATCTTGGATGATAGAAACTTTATTACCAATTTAAAATCCAACCCAGCTTAGGAGAAGAATTATGCTGAAGCGTGTAGAAAAAGCTCAACAAAAGTGGGGGGGTAGCCATACGGTCATCGACAATTGGTTAAACGAACGCCAAGAGCTGATTGTACTTTACTGTAAAATTGCAGGCTTTTCACCTTACGAGAAAAAAGATCAGTCTTTGCCTGAACCGTCTCAAATTCAAGCTTTTTGCCAAATATTGATGGATTATCTATCGGCTGGGCACTTTGAAGTGTACGACGATATTGCTAAAGCTTGCGAAAAGAAAGGCCTAGAAAGCCAACAACTGGCAAATACTATATACCCACGTATTTCAGATACCACAGACATTGCTCTGGATTTTAACGATAAATACGCTGAAGTAGACGCTGAAGATTTATTAGTAGGATTTGATAATGACCTATCGGTAATGGGTGAAGCACTGGAAGCGCGCTTTGCACTTGAAGATGAGTTAATTGATAACTTATATTCTAATCACGCAGATTAATCAGTTATTCAGTGCAATAAAAAAGGGACCTAGGTCCCTTTTTTGTTTTATATAAATACTTATTCTGCAGCGGCAGCTTCTGCATCATTTTGAATTTCTAATAACTCAACTTCAAAAATAAGTGTTGAATTAGCAGGAATTTTACCTAAATCACGGTCACCGTAAGCAAGGTCTGAAGGAATGGTAAATTTGTACTTAGAACCTACAGGCATAAGCTGTAAGCCTTCAGTCCAACCAGGAATAACACGGTTTAGTGGGAAAGTTGTTGGCTCGTTACGTGAATAAGAGCTATCAAATTCAGTACCGTCTAAAAGAGTACCTTTATAATGTACTTTAACCACGTCAGTCGCTACTGGCTTAGCGCCTTCGCCTTGGCTCAATACTTCGTACTGTAAACCAGACTCAGTAACCATTACGCCTTCTTTGTTAGCATTCTCAGCTAGGTATTTTTCACCCTCAACTTTGCTTTTTTCAGACTCAACCTTTGCTTTTTCTTCTTGTTTAGTGCGCACTGACTCATCTAATGCTGTTAATACTTCACGAATTTTTTCTTCGTCAATTTTAGCATTACCGGCAAGTGCATCTTCAAAACCACGCATTAATAATGCTTGATCTAATTCGATACCAATTTCTTTTTTATCCGCTAGGTCTTTATTTAAAAAGTTACCTACAGATGCCCCAATACCGTAAGCTTGTTGTTGCGCTACAGTATCTAGTTTAACGTCTGCTTGCTCTTTTTTTGCTTCTTGATTACAAGCTGTAAGCGCTAAAACTGACGCTGCAATCAATGACAATTTAATCGTCTTTCTCATTTTAAATCTCCGACACACTTTGCAGTTGTCATTTATTGTAATATTACTAGTTAAAGATTAACGGCCTACATGGTAGGCTGCTTGTTTAATAGCTAAACTAAAAACATATCCAGTGATTAGACAAACAACCTAGGCGTTTTTCGCAACCTAGTCTAACCTCTCAGTCACGAAGAGTTAAGAGGAAATACCTGTAATATGTCGTTATTTCGTACTTTTTTAGTTGCTACCTGCTGTTTATTAACAATTGCATGTAGTGATGAAAAACAACAAGCAGTGGCTAGTTTTGAGCACACGGCACAAGGTGCTTTCTCATCCGCACTCTCGCATGATGGTCAATACAGCTTAGTGTCTTCTATCAATCATGGGGTCGCACTTTGGGATAATCAACAGCAAGCCCTTAAATACCAATGGTTTCAACAACAAGCGCAAGACAGCCTTGTTTACGCTGTAGCCATTGCTTTTGATAATAGCGTGGCTGTTACCGCCGAAAAAACCACCTTCGCCGTTTGGGATATTGCCACAGGCAAAAATAAAGGCTTTTATAAAATACAAAAAGCCAGCATCCGCGATATTGCCATTAGTAACCAAGGCAACAGTGTTGTGTACGGGCGCAGCGATGGCGTTGTAGTATTTATAAACCTTAACACAGGCAGACGCATTGAATTTTTAGGCCATCAAGATAAAGTAAACACCGTAGACCTATCACCTAATGGGCGCTATGCATTGAGCGGCTCAAACGATTATGTGGCCTACTTATGGGATACCCAAAGTGGACAAGTTATTCATCGCTTTAATCACCCAACCCGAGTAACCCGAGTCGCTTTAGATCCTCAAGGACGTTATGCTTTTACCGCCGACAGTATGGCACAAGCAAATGTATGGAAGCTGACTACAGGTGACCTTGTTAGTAAACTAAAGTATATTGCGCGTCAGAAAATTTTTACTGCGGTGCGCTTTAACGACCAAGGCACTTTATTAGCAACCGGTTCACCGAACAAACAGGTGGATTTATGGCAGCTAAACAGTGGTGAAAAAATTCAAACATGGCAAGTGACCCCAAGAGAAGGCAGTAGGCCAAAATCGGCAGTGGTACTTGATGTGACATTTACAGATAACGGTAAATCATTGTTAACTGAAAGCTCAAGCGGAATCGCTGAGCGCTTTATTATACGAGAACCAAATGAACACAATTGAACATCGGTTAATGGAACTTGAGGCTAAAGTGGCTTTTCAAGACGAAACGATTGAAATTTTAAATGATGAAATAAAAGTTCACCAGCAACAGTTGGCAAAAATAAAGCGCCAAACCGAGTTGCTGGCTGAAAAACTTAAAGAGTCGCAGTCATCACAGCCTATGATGTCGAATATGCCAGAGCCACCGCCGCCGCATTATTAAGCAGCACTAACAAGGCACTAATCGCCTGGATTAAACACGCCAATGATCTGTTCAAATTGGCGTGTTGATGCCTGCACAGCCTGCTCTGGTTGAGCCATTTTATGGCCACACTGCATACATTCAACTTTTTCTACGTCGTGCTCTTTGTAAAGCATTAACATATCCATGGTTTTACACTCAGGACACGTTGCTCCAGCAATAAATCGTTTTTTATGTTTCACTTCGCTTTTCCTACCATTTTGACTGACGTTATTTTATCGCAATATTTGCCTACTTGATACGATTGATATGGCTAATAAGATCCGTGTTATAATGGCGGCAATTCAATCAAGGCACAGTAAAGTAACGTATTTATGATCCAAATCTCAGAAATAGAACTGCTTCGCGGTGGCAAAGCTTTATTAAAAAATGCATCGGCTACATTATTTCCAGAGCACAAAGTAGGCCTTGTTGGTGCCAATGGCTGTGGTAAGTCAACGCTATTTAGTTTATTAAAGTCTGAGCTTTCGTTAGATGGCGGTAATTACAGTATTCCTAAAGATTGGTCACTGGCCTCGGTAAAGCAAGAAACCCCCGCCCTTGAAATAAGCGCCATAGATTACGTACTGCAAGGCCACCCTGAATATTATGCGCTACGAATTGCGCTGCGTGAAGCCGAGCAAAATAACGATGGCGACACTCAAGCTAAAGTGCATATTCAGCTTGAAAACATTAAAGGCTATAGCATAGAAGCCAAGGCAGGTGAGCTTTTACATGGTTTAGGCTTTGCTAATAATCAAATAGAAAACCCGGTTAGTGCATTTTCGGGTGGTTGGCGCATGCGCTTAAACTTAGCCCAAGCGCTTATTCGCGATGCCGACTTACTATTACTGGATGAGCCAACAAACCACCTAGATTTAGATGCCGTGTATTGGCTCGAGCGTTTTTTACGTGCCTACACCGGCACGCTAGTACTTATTTCTCATGATCGTGAGTTTTTAGATGCTGTGGTTGATCAAATTTGGCATATAGATAAACAACTTATTAATGTGTACAAAGGTAACTACTCGCAGTTTGAACGCCAAAAAGCTGAGCGCCTATTGCAGCAGCAAGCCATGTTTGAAAAACAACAAGAACAAATAGCGCATCTTGAGCAGTTCATTACCCGCTTTAAAGCCAAAGCTAGCAAAGCCAAACAGGCACAAAGCCGTGTTAAAGCGCTAGAGCGAATGGAAAAACTTGCCCCAGCACACGTTGACTCGCCATTTGATTTTGAATTTGCCGAGCCAACCGCTCTGCCCAATCCGCTATTGACACTCGACAAAGCCAAAGCCGGTTATGGCGATGTCACCATTTTAAACAGTATTAAGCTGAACTTAGTACCAGGCAGCCGTATTGCACTACTTGGCAGAAATGGCGCAGGTAAATCAACACTGATTAAATTACTATCAGGTGACTTACAACCTCAAGCAGGTGAAGTGTTTCAGCATCAAGGCTTAAACATTGGCTACTTTGCGCAGCATCAACTGGAGTCTCTAGATTTAAAAGCCAGTGCCGTCACCCACCTGCAACGCTTAAACCCAAAAGCCAGCGAACAATCATTGCGTGACTTTTTAGGCGGTTTTGCCTTTGTAGGCGATAAAGCACTCGACCCTGTAGCACCGTTTTCAGGCGGTGAAAAAGCCCGTTTAGTACTGGCTATGTTGGTTTATCAAAAACCAAATTTACTACTACTCGATGAGCCAACCAACCACCTTGATTTAGAAATGCGCCACGCTTTAGTTATGGCATTACAAGGCTTTGAAGGCGCTATGGTCACGGTATCGCATGACCGTCATATGCTTAAAAATACCGCCGATGAATTTTATTTAGTTGATAATGGCGAGGTCACCCAATTTGGCTACGACCTAGATGCATATTATCAGTGGCTGCTTAATGCTAATAAAGAAGCCGCTAAAAACGACACCTACGAAGAGCCAAAAGCCCATTCACAAGTTAACCGTAAAGAGCAAAAGCGCTTAGAAGCCGAGTTTAGAAAAGCGATTCAGCCGCTGAAAAAGCAAATTGAAAAACTTGAAAAGCAATTAGATAAATTTGCTGCAGAACTAGCTGACGTTGAAGAGGCGCTAGGCGATAACACTCTCTATAACGACGAAAATAAAGGCAAGCTTAAAGAGTTAATTACTAAACAAGCCACACTCACGCCTAAGCTTAACGATGTTGAAGAAGAGCTACTTATGGCCCTTGAAGAAATGGAACAAAAAGAGCAGGCATTCGCCGATGAACTTGCTTAAAAGCAACGATTTTTGGCAGTTTGCATGTAACCTTTATAGCAAAGGTGACATGCAAACGCGCCTGTTGGATTATCAAAACCAGCTAGGTAAAAACGTCAACCTATGCTTGTTGCTGTATTACTTAGATTCTCTCAATCTAGCTATTAACCAAACACAGCTAAACAAGCTTGAACAATCAATTAGTGAGTTTGATAAGCTGGCATTGAAGCCTCTACGAGCCACACGTGCCTACTTAAAAGCCAATCAAGCCGAGATTACAGATTACGCCGCAATTCGAAAAGCACTTCTCGGTGCCGAGCTAAAATTAGAAAAGCAGCAACAAATAATATTGATTGATGAAGTTAATAGTATGAATTTAACACCTTGTGCAACGCCCAATAACAGCGATAAATATTTGTCATAATTTTTCACTATTAATTTCATCAGATCATAACGCCATTTATATTATGAATTTTAGCTTTTATATACATGGTTACTTTGGTTTACTTTTATACACCAAGCTATATATCTTTAGTTTTGTATTGAAATACCTCTTCTAAAGGTAAGTTAAAAACTAAAGAAATTTTAAAAGCCACCTCTAAAGTGGGTGAATATTTATTTGCCTCAATTGCCATTACCGTTTGCCGCGTTACGCCAATAGCATCTGCTAACTGCTTTTGCGTCATTTCATCGCGTAAAAAGCGTAATGTTCGAATAGAGTTAGTTATTGCATACTCACTCATAGATATCACCCGTTCTGCCTTTATAAAGCTGCGCTATGTAATTGACTATTTCGGCAATCAAAAAAGCGCCTACCATGATATGCATTGGTAAATATGGAATATTATATTCGATAGCTGGGCCCCAGTTATTAGCTTCAATTTGATATTGAAAAATAGCAACACAAATTCCCGCCTGTAAGATTATGGCCTTATATTTATAACCCACTAAATTTATTTGCTTTTCTCTCACATCAGGTGGCTGATTTAATTCATTATCACTGATAAATGTAAGTAATAAATAGCTCAATACTATAAGTATCACAGAATAAATTAGCACCTGTAGCAATAAGCCAGATAACCAAGAAACAGAACTAAGCTGCTGCGTACTCGCATTCATTAGGCTGTTTACATAAAAGTAAGATATGTACACGCTTACCAGTAAATCGATACTCAGCGTCAGTTCTCTAAAACTTATGCTTTGTAAAAGTTCTTTAAAGTGCTCTGAACGAGTCATATAAAGCTAACTCCAAGTAAAATATTTTTGACTTTTAAACTATAAGTTCACTTTTTAGCCATGTCAAATATATTTAACACCAGGTTTATTTTATTTAACCTAAAACAAAGCAACGGTTATTCAAAGCTGAACTTTGCTGACCATCTTTATTATAAAAGTGATTAAAAAATCGCAGATAATTTACTAAAAAGTGCAAAATCGACTTAACTTTATTGATCAAAATCAACATCTGCATTGCCCATTTTATAATCTGTAAAATAGCTTGATCTGGATCATATCAAGTACCACTGAGCCAGCCTATGATTACCTCATAGACATCAGGAGGCAATTATGGACGTATTCTTTAGAGATTTTTTTAGCGACCCAGTACTATTTTTATCATTTGGATTTTTAGGCGTCGTTATTAGTTTATGCCTCTTCTTTGTGTATTTTTTCATGAAAAAAGTACACGATGCAGACATTAAAGAACAGCATTAAGCACGACGCACAAAGCGCCTTATTAGTTTACTGATTAGGCGCTTTTTATTTTTAAATATAAAAAATTTGCTACACTAGCGCTTCGTTAATTGCAAAGTGCGTAGTACAGACATGATCCCTAAGTTCAAACCCGCATGGTGGATGACCAACCGACACGTTCAAACCATAATACCGCGTTTTTTCCGCCCTTTTCATCATACTCGCTACGAACTTGCGCAACTTGATACGCCCGACGGAGACTTTATTGAGCTTGCTTGGTCACTTCCGCATAACGAAAAAGCACCACTCGCAGTGGTACTTCATGGGCTTGAAGGCAACATAAACAGTTTTTATGCCAAAGGCATGATGAAGGCATTAAAAAAGCAAGGCTTTGCTGTCGCATTGATGCACTTTAGAAACTGCTCAACCGAAGTAAACCGCTTACCCAGAGCCTACCATAGTGGCGACACCGCCGATTTAGCTTTTTTTATAAATCATTTAAAACAACAATTTCCAAATCGCCCTATTGTAGCGGTGGGTTTTTCATTGGGTGGTAATGTACTCGCTAAGTATTTAGGCGAAGAAAACATTCACTGCCCGCTTAACGCAGCTGCCGTGATATCTGCGCCCTATGATTTATCATCATCTAGTGATGTTATTCGTAAAAGCTTAGGTAAAATTTATCAAAAATATTTGCTCGATCGAATGAAAAAGTCGATGCAACGTAAATTACCGCAAATTAAACAACAGATACCGATCACCACTGATCAATTAATGGAAATTGACGATTTATTAGAGTTCGATAACCAGCTTACAGCACCGTTGCATGGCTTTGAGAATGCACACGATTACTACAAAAAAGCCAGTGCGATGCCGTACTTAAAAGATATTGCGACACCTACACTAATTATCCATGCCAAAGACGACCCTATGCTGTCGATTAAAGCGGTTCCAAGTAGTCAGGATGTAAGTGAGCATGTTACGCTGCGTATCTCTGAAAAAGGCGGCCACGTTGGTTTTATTAGCGGTAACAACCCGTTTAAACCGGTGTATTGGTTAGAGCAAGTGGTGCCTGATTATTTTAAGCAATGTGTATTTAATAACACCGATAAAGAGTGACTATGATTATTCCTTTTGAACAACTTGATAAAGACACACTGTACAACCTAATTGAAAGCTATGTACTGCGTGAAGGCACAGATTATGGCGAACAAGAATTCAGTATTGAAAGTAAAGTGGCGCAAGTAAATCAGCAATTAAAAAGCGGCGAAGCTATGGTGTTTTTCTCTGAACTGCACGAATCGGTCACCATAATCTCTAAAAGTGAATTCAAAGCACTGCAAAGTGAAGCGCAACTCGACGAGTAAACTTGTCAGACACGACGTAAAAATAGACAATGGTTTTTTTAACTCAAAGAGCCATTATAAATGATAAAACTAAGCTCACTAGTTGCTGCAATGTCGATTGCATTAACCGGCGCAGTCAGCGCTGAAATAACCCCTTCAGATAAAGCAATTAAGCTTGCTCACGATACCATTTTAATCGACACTCACATTGATGTACCTTACCGCATTCATGATAAATGGGCGGATGTAACTAAAGCCACTGAGGGCGGTGATTTTGATTACCCTCGTGCAGTAAAAGGCGGTTTAAACGCGCCATTTATGTCGATTTATATTCCTGCTCATTTAGAGTTTGAAGGCAAAGGAAAAAGCTTCCAATTAGCGAATCAATTAATTGATGGTATGGAAGCGATTGCGTTTCGTGCTCCAGATAAGTTTGCCATTGCTGACTCAACACAAGACATTGAGCAACAGTTCAAGGACAATAAAATATCAATCGCCATGGGCATGGAAAACGGGTCGCCTATCGAGGGCGAAATGAAAAACCTACAACACTTTTTTGATCGTGGCGTACGTTACATCACCCTAGCTCACTCGCAAAGCAATCATATTTCTGACTCATCATACGATATTCGTCGCAAGTGGAAAGGCTTAAGTCCATTCGGTAAAGAGCTAGTAAAAGAGATGAATAACATCGGCATGCTGATTGATGTATCGCATATTTCGGACGATGCATTTTATCAAGTAATGGAATTGTCTAACACACCCGTTATTGCATCACACTCTTCACTACGTAAATATACGCCTGGTTTTGAGCGTAATATGAATGACGACATGCTGTTAGCCCTTAAAAAGAACGGTGGTGTGATTCAAATTAACTTTGGCTCAAGTTTTGTTACTTCAAAAGCCGGAAGTTGGTACGATCAATTCAAAAGTAAAAAGCAAACAATTACTGAAGAAGGCAAAAAAGTAGCTAAAGATTTTGATGCTATGTACCGCGCTAAAAATCCATTCCCATTTGCTAGCCTTGAGCAAGTGCTTGATCATATTGATCACGTTGTGAAGCTAATTGGTATCGATCATGTTGGTATTGGCTCTGATTACGACGGTGTAGGTGACTCACTGCCTATCGGCTTAAAAGATGTATCTAGCTACCCTAACCTAGTTCAAGGTTTGATGGACAGAGGTTACAGCGATACCGATATTAAAAAGATTTTAAGCGGCAATACACTAAGAGTATGGAAGCAAGCTGAGCAATACGCAAAATCGCATTAAGCTTTATGCGCTAGGCTTAGGTCTAGCGCTTTTAGCCACTTAAAACACCGTATTTCGCCACTCACGCCCCGCCTTCTTAATTAATCCGTATATTTCATCTTCATTTAACACACTTTTTAACAGACTTATATTTCGAAAACAGATAAATTACCCATTTTAGAGGCAGATTATTTTATGACTATAAACAAAGGAACTATTGCGATTACTATAGCAACACTTGCCTTGGTAATTTCATGCTACGGAACATTTTTTAAAAATCAGCCAAGTTCGCTTAATAAACCCAAGCAGCAACAGCTAAGCCCCACAGTTTCTATTAGTACTCCTACAGAATACCAGCAATCAAATGAAGCCTTAATTGACGAACTAAGCAAGAAAGTAAGTTCGCTACAACGCCAATTAGCTAACTTAAAACTACACGCTAATGGCTCTTATCAAGAACAAGATACCGACGAATTTAAGGAACTTGTTCTTAACGTACTTGAGGAAAAGCAGCAGCAAGAAGCTGAGGAACTGCGCGAGCAAAATCCTCTTTATGGTTTTTATGCAGATTTACCAGAAGACTATGATTTAAGGATCAAATCAGAACCAGATTATGCTAAACAAATAAACTCTCAATTAAGAGAGCAAACTTTAGATCCAAGCATGGCAGATTTAGATAGATTATCTGCACTTAGCCAACTGCAAATGAATATGTATATTCTAAATAAATCTACTATGCCTGAGTATGACTATGAAGTAGTAGGTAACATTTTAAATTTAGCGAACAACAGTAGTGACGAAAAATTTAAAATTCAAGCTGTTGAGTTAACAACTCAAACACCGGTACTTGATTACCGCCTTGCAGAACAATTTACAAACTTGTTAGAGCGAGACACGAATGATTATATCCGTCGCTTAGCTGCACAAGGGTTAATGGCGCAATACTACCAAGCTCAAAATAAGCAAGATGGCTATACGAAGCAAATGGCGCAGCATCTACTTTCAGTTTATGACAATAGCTCTGGCAATGCAGTCAGGGCAACGCTTGACGAAATGATGGGTAACCAAGATATGCTTGATGAGTTACGTAAGAATGCTGGTTACTAACTGATTAAGTTCATTTTCCTGCTCTGTTACAGTAATAAAATTAATACTTACACTTTACCACAGACATTAAAAAAACCGAGACTTAGCTCGAGTTTTACTAATGCTTAATACATTACAACTGATGATTACTCTACGATCATTGCTACAAAGCACCTACGCCTAAGGTAAGAGAGCCACCTTTATGCTTTATTCTCTAAATTGAAGGCATTAAAAAACCCGAGACTAAGCTCGGGTTTTTTTAATGCTTAATGCATTACAGCTGTTGATTACTCAACGATAGTTGCAACAACACCAGCACCAACAGTACGGCCACCTTCACGGATAGCGAAGCGAAGACCTTCGTCCATCGCGATTGGCGCGATTAGAGTTACTGTCATCTTAACGTTATCACCAGGCATTACCATTTCTACGCCTTCTGGTAACTGTACGTCACCTGTTACGTCAGTTGTACGGAAGTAGAACTGTGGACGGTAACCTTTGAAGAATGGAGTATGACGACCACCTTCATCTTTAGAAAGTACGTATACTTCTGAAGTGAATGTTGTGTGTGGGTTGATTGAACCAGGCTTAGCTAGTACTTGACCACGTTCAACGTCTTCACGCTTAGTACCACGTAGAAGTGCACCAATGTTCTCACCAGCACGACCTTCGTCAAGAAGCTTACGGAACATCTCAACACCAGTACAAGTAGACTTAGTAGTCTCTTTGATACCAACGATTTCAACTTCGTCATTCACGTTGATGATACCAGCTTCAACACGACCAGTTACAACAGTACCACGGCCTTGGATTGAGAAAACGTCTTCGATAGGCATGATGAATGGCTTATCGATGTCACGCTCTGGCTCTGGAATGTAAGAATCTAGTGCTTCTGCAAGCTCAACGATCTTGTCTTCCCACTGCTTTTCGCCTTCAAGTGCTTTAAGTGCAGAACCTTGAATTAGTGGTAAGTCATCACCTGGGAAGTCGTATTCAGAAAGAAGTTCACGAACTTCCATTTCTACTAGCTCAAGTAGCTCTTCATCATCAACCATGTCACATTTGTTCATGAATACAACGATGTAAGGAACGCCAACTTGGCGAGAAAGTAGGATGTGCTCACGAGTTTGTGGCATAGGACCGTCAGTCGCAGCAACTACTAAGATAGCGCCGTCCATTTGAGCAGCACCAGTGATCATGTTTTTAACATAATCGGCGTGACCAGGACAATCTACGTGTGCGTAGTGACGAGTAGGTGTATCGTACTCAACGTGAGAAGTTGAGATTGTGATACCACGCTCGCGCTCTTCTGGAGCGTTATCGATTGATGCGAAATCTTTAGCAACACCGCCGTATACTTTTGCAAGTACGTTAGTGATTGCTGCAGTTAGTGTAGTTTTACCGTGGTCAACGTGGCCGATTGTACCAACGTTTACGTGCGGTTTTACGCGTTCAAACTTTTCTTTTGCCATGACGGAACCTATCAGTTTTGTGTATCTAGATTACATATGAAAATAATCCACCATAGGTAGATTAAGTTAATTTTTTCAAATTTCAAATAGTTTTTTCTGACAGATAAAGGAAGTGTTTAAGGAGATTCAATTGACTGGTGCTGATAGGCAGATTTGAACTGCCGACCTCACCCTTACCAAGGGTGCGCTCTACCAACTGAGCTATATCAGCATCATCAAATTGGAGCGGGCAGCGGGAATCGAACCCGCATCATCAGCTTGGAAGGCTGAGGTAATAGCCATTATACGATGCCCGCTTTAAGGAACCTGTTCTTAAACTACCTCTAACCGTCTAGAATAAAGTGGTGGAGGGAGCTGGATTCGAACCAGCGAAGGCTGAGCCGTCAGATTTACAGTCTGATCCCTTTGGCCGCTCGGGAACCCCTCCACGATAATTCTTTATACTAAGCACTTCCGGTAAAAGGAAAGTGGTGCCGACTAACCGAGTCGAACGGTTGACCTACTGATTACAAGTCAGTTGCTCTACCAGCTGAGCTAAGTCGGCACTGCTTTAGTACGGGGCGAGATTCTAGAGTAAGGTTTATTGGGATGCAACCAAAAAATTAAAAAAAATGTGATTTTATGCTTCAAACGCTCACTATTCGCGCAAAAAGCAGTTTTTTTGTTGTTTTTAACTCTTTTTAGCTAACTCATACCAGTAATTTAAGCCTTTCATCACTAGCATTGGGTCGAAAATACTGTCTGAAAAATGCCCTTGTAATAGCTGACCATAACCACCAGCAAAAATTAAAAGGCTATTTTTTGTATTCAAATGCAGCTTTGCTTGTTCAATTGCGCCAATAGTTGCCACTAAAGCGCCATTTTTTAATCCGTTAGGGGTATTTTTGCCAAGCTCATTAGCAAATGGCGTGTTTGCATCATCAAATACGCGCTGAGTATTTTGGGTGAGTGAGGCAGTCATTAAATCAAGCCCTGGTAATATCCAACCACCTAAGTGCTGCCCATCAATATTAAGGACGTCTATAGTCGTTGCCGTGCCTGCATCAACAACAATTGCGGCCGTATTAGGGTAAAGCGTGTAGCCACTAATGAGCGCCAACCATCTATCTATACCCAAATTACCCACTTGTTGATACGCGCAATGTAACGTACCTAGTTCATGACTAACCGTAGCCTCAAAGCAATCGATATTTTGTGCTTGGGCTTTTTCTAATAGCTGCTTAAGTAATTCACTACGGCCCACACAAGCGTATACAACAACCGTAATTTGCAGCCATGGAATATTATTAGTATCGCATGGCTGTATTTGCCCACCTTGCCACAATACAGCTTTGAGTGAGGTATTACCTACATCAATGAGTAATCTCATGCTTGCGCCTTTCTTAATGAAATCTCACCGCCATAATAACTTTTCACTTCACCGTCTTGGCGAATACGTACACCACCGTGCGCATCTATACCTTCACAAATGCCACACCAACTTCGATGTCCGGTATTAAGCTCTACCTGCTGACCAGCAAATGCATTTAATGCATTCCATTGTTGATACATAGTTTGTAAGCCATTCTCACGATATTGCGCTAAGCGTTGCTCTAAACAATAAGTTAATGAAGCTACTAGTTGATTTTTATCTAGCTGCTGGGTGTGCTGACTTAAATCGGTCCACGCTTGGTCAATGTACTGACTGGCACTTTGTGGCATATTTAAATTAATACCAATCCCTATTACCAACTGACATGGCCCTTGTGGCTGCCCATCTAATTCTACCAAGACACCTGCGAGTTTTTGTTTGTTTATATAAATGTCGTTTGGCCATTTAAGCTCTACTTCAATACCATAAAGTGCTTTTATCGCATCATACACCGCTAAACCAACAGCAATCGATACGCCCATCGCGGCTTGTAAACCATCATCTAAGCGCCAAAAATAACTGTAGTATAAGTTTGCACCAAAGGGTGATTGCCATACTCGGCCTCGACGCCCCCGCCCTGCTTGCTGCATTTCGGCTACAATCACGGTACCCGATTTTAGTGCTGCTTTAGCTTGAATGCGGCGCATTAACTCGCTGTTGGTTGAATCAATCAGTGGTTGCACTTCAATATTCGCGGTATTAGCGCCTAACTCAGCATAGTGCTGCTGTATGCTTTGCTGATTAAGTAAACCTACTTGGTTATTTAAGCAATAGCCTTTACCTGTAACTTTAAATACATCTAAGCCCATAGCCTGTAAGCTTTGAATATGCTTACTTACCGCCGCGCGACTTATTCCTAATTCATCGCCTAGTGCTTGCCCAGAGACGAACCCACCTTCATTCAGTGCATTTAAAATAGCCAGCTTGTTTCCATCAGGTGCCTTCATACTGATTGCTCCAAAGAGATATGGCATTCATTGTGTTGATCAATTAACCGCACTTCATGTTCTAAACTTATGTTGTAACGTGTTAAAACAATATCCTGAATGTGAGCAATCATATTAATTAAATCATCCCCTGTACTATTACCATGATTAACTAGTACCAGCGCTTGTTGTTGATGCACTTCTATACCTGCAATTTTATATCCCTTCAATCCCGCTTGCTCTATTAACCACCCTGCAGCCACTTTATGGTGACCGGCACCATGCGGGTAATGAGGTACCTCAGGATATGTCGTAATTAACTGCGCTAATTCACTATTGGTGATAATAGGGTTCTTAAAAAAACTGCCCGCATTAGCCAGCTTATAGGGATTTGGGAGTTTGCTGTTACGCGTTTGTATCACTTGTGCGCACACTTGCTGTGGCGTCGGGTTTTTTAGTTGTTGTAGCGGGCCATAACTGAGTACTGGCTGCCATATTTTGGACAACTTAAAGTGCACTTGGGTGATCACTGCTTTATTTTTTAGCGCGTGTTTAAATACCGATTCACGATAAGCAAAGTGACATTGCTGATTAGTTAAAGATTTAAAGCTACCGCTATCAATATCAAAATAGTCAACAGCTTCAATAAACTGAGCTATTTCTACGCCATAGGCACCAATATTTTGTACTGGTGCAGCACCGACTGTACCAGGTATGAGGGCTAAATTTTCAAACCCCGCGATACCTTGCTCCAGCAAGTAAGTCACTAATTGATGCCAATTTTCACCGGCAGCTACACTAACTAAAAAGTCATGCGAGCGCTCAGTTATAGTAATGCCTTGGGTTGCCATTTTAATGACCGTGCCTGCATAGTCATTTAAAAAAATAGTATTGCTGCCCTCACCCAACAAACAAAAAGGGACTTTAAAGCACTGACTTTTAAGCTGCGCTGAGTCGGTAATCTCGACAAAATTTTGGCATTGGCTACTTAATGCAAATGTATGTAAGGGTTGTAATGAGTGCGGCACAAAGCCCTCTAAAGGTAGCAGAAATTAATCGCTCTAGTTTAACTCATCGTCGCAAATTGCGCATCAGCTTGTAAAAATTGTTCAACCCACTGCAGCAATCATGATATAAAACCTGCACTTTTTTTATTTGTACTCAAGGTAATTATGAAAATCAAACCTCTTTTTTTAAGCCTAGCTATGGCAGGTATGTGCTCGCAAGCAATGGCCAGCGCTATTGATCAAAATTCCTACGCCAACCTTGATGATGTTATCACCACGCATTTAAACCTTGATTTAGACATCGACTTTGCTGATAAGCAATTGGAAGGTTTTGTTGAGCATACGCTACAGTGGCAAAATGCCAACAGTAAAAAGCTAGTACTTGATACCCGTGACCTTGATATTGATAAAGTGATGTATCAAACGGCAAATGGTAATTGGCATAAAGCTAGTTTCAACCTTGCTAACCGCGATGATGTTAAAGGCTCAAAACTAACTATTACCTTTAAAAATCAAGCACAAAAAGTTCGTATTTACTATAACAGCCGCCCAGAAGCGTCTGGCTTACAGTGGTTAACGCCAGAGCAAACTGCCAGTAAAACTCACCCGTTTATGTATAGCCAGTCACAAGCGATTCATGCACGTAGTTGGATCCCAGTGCAAGACACCCCAGCAATGCGTGTAACTTATAATGCGCGCATTCATACCCCTGAGGATATTCGTGCAGTAATGAGTGCTGATAATAAAGATGCTCTTTATAAAGATGGTGATTACCACTTCACTATGCCACAAGCTATTTCACCTTACTTAATTGCAATTGGTGCAGGTAACTTAGAATTTAAGGCCATGTCTAAGCAAACTGGTATTTTTGCAGAGCCGACTATTTTAGACGCCTCGGTTGCTGAATTTAATGACACCCAAGCGATGATCGACAAAACCAATGCCATGTACGGCGACTATGCATGGGGTCGTTATGATTTACTTATGCTACCACCTAGCTTTCCGTTTGGTGGTATGGAAAACCCACGCTTATCATTTATTACGCCTACGGTTGTTGCTGGCGATAAAAGCTTAGTTAATCTGATTGCGCATGAACTTGCACATTCTTGGTCTGGCAACTTAGTGACGAACGCTACATGGGAAGATTTATGGTTAAACGAAGGTTTTACCTCTTACGTTGAAAACCGCATTATGGAAGAGGTATTTGGGCGTGACCGTGCTGTTATGGAACAAGCACTTGATGCAGCTGGCCTACGTGCGCAACTTAAAACCATTGATGCCCCAGATACACGCCTTAATTTAAAACTAAATGGCCGTGATCCGGATGATGCGTTTAGCTCAGTGCCTTACACAAAAGGTCAGCTATTTTTAATTTACCTAGAAGAAAAATACGGCCGTGATAAGTTTGATGACTTTGTTAAGACCTATTTTAATGAGTTTGCATTTAAATCGCTAACCACTGCGCAATTTGTTTCTTACATCAAAGCTAACTTAATTGAAAAGTATCCAGGCGTAGTGAGCATGGATAAAGTAAACGAGTGGATTTTTCAGCCCGGTTTACCAAGTGATGCACCTAACCCAACCTCTGACGCGTTCGATAAAGTCGATACTGTAACAGCGAGCTGGTTAAAAGGGGATACAACTGCCGCACAATTACCCACTGCAAATTGGACTGTGCATGAGTGGCTACACTTTTTAAACAACTTACCGCGCGATTTAAGCATTGAAAAAATGACTGAATTAGACGGCGAGTTTAACTTAACCCAATCAACCAACGCAGAACGTGCGTTTGCATGGTACATGCTAGCAGTAGGTAATGGTTACCAACCGATTTACCCTGCGCTTGATAAGCATTTATCGGGTATTGGTCGTCGTAAGCTTATCGTGCCGCTTTATAAAGCGCTTATTACCAATGGTAAAAAAGATTGGGCACAAAGCGTATACTTAAAAGCACGTCCGGGTTATCACCCACTGGCACAAGGTACCATTGACGCATTATTTAAATAGCGTTATCAATAAATTAAAAAGGGCCAACTTGGCCCTTTTTTAATGCTTAATTATTTTGTTACTTTATCTAAAAAAGCCTGCCTTTCAGCGAGCGTTGCTTGTTGCCACCAAAAGTCGAGCATATTGGCAGCGCTTGGCATGCCCTTACCATTAATTGGCGCAATCGGTTTAATTGGGCGACTTGGTTTTTGTGGGCCGGCAGGGGTTTCTGAGGCCTGCTGATTAAACTGTGAACTTTGTAGTTGTCGTTCAGCTATCACATTTAATGGCTCAGCTAAGGTACTGCCTTTTGCTTTTAAGCTTACTTGCGGTGCCTCAGCAAATACTTTTGCTGCCACCGCATTTTCAGCACGATTAAATACTAAGGTGTAATCTTTACCTGCTTCAACGGTTACATTGACCCAAAAGGGCTCTGACTCAATCACTTCGTGATCGTCATAACCTAAATCATATAAATCTGTGTATTTAAGCTTTAACTGATAAGTACCCGGTGCTAACTCAACATCATCAACACGACTAAAAATCGAACTTTCAATGACTCGTTCACCCACTTGTAAAGGAACAAACTCCTCGGGAAAGTGAATGTTTTCTGCCAAACTAGATGCACTCACCAAGAGCGCCGCTACACTGCCTAATAATATTGATTTACGCATAATTACTCCTTTAGTTGATTTCAGTTTGACACTGCTGGCAAAATTTGTCATTAGTGGTATACATATTAATCGAAAAAATTAGAGTCATCATTATGAGTCAAGAGACTATTTTTACTAAAATTATTAATCGTGAAATTCCTGCTGACATTATTTACGAAGACGACCTAGCACTTGCATTTAAAGATATTAACCCTCAAGCACCCTTTCATGCGTTGATTATTCCTAAACAAGCCATTGCCACGATTAATGATGTCACTGAGGAAAACTCACATCTTGTTGGTCATCTATATGTGGTAGCGGCTAAGCTTGCCAAACAACTTAATTTTAGCGATGACGGCTACCGCGTGGTGATGAACTGCAATGAACACGGTGGACAAACCGTTTACCATATTCATTTGCATATGCTAGCGGGAAAAGAAATGGGCTGGCCTCCGTATCAAAACACTAAAAAAGTTGCGCTATAATCACTCATTAAATCCTGTATCTTAAAAAATACATTAAAAATACGGCGTTTTTCTTATATACCAAAAAAACAATTACTTATTTGCAACATTTTATGTTTAAATAATCGTAAATCGCACCTTTTCGCCAGTGAAATTGTTACTCCCTAATACAAAAGGTGTGCAGGGATCGTGGTAAGATTAATTAGCCAGCTTTATAAAAGAGTAAAATACATGAGCAGTTCAGCCTTTTTGTTGTTAGATGAAGAACCAATTAACACTATTGGTATTAACGTTTTAGAGCCTTTGTTAAAAACGCAGGGCCTAGACGTAACTACAGGTACGAATATTTTAGATGTTCCGGTAGGTACTCGCTTATTGTTCATTGAAACATCAAGTAAAGACGCATGGACTAAGCTAAAAGAGCAGCTCGTTAATTTACGCGTCAAATGCGATATTGTGTTGTTTAATTTAGATGAAAACCCAGAGCTTGCTAATCGTGCATTACTCAGTGGTATTCGCGGTGTATTTTACACCACCGATAATGCTGACGTATTAATGAAAGGGATTCGTTTACTACTTGAAGATCAGCTTTGGTATCGTCGTGATATTATGTGTAATGCGCTCAACCGTATGCTGCAATTTAACAAAGACGCACTACATAAGCTAACTGATGGCGATATTGAGCCAATCAAACTCACTAAACGTGAAAAAGCGATTATCTCGTTAATGAGTAACGGGTCGAAAAATAAAGAAATTGCTGAAGAGTTAAGCATTAGCCCACACACGGTTAAAACTCACTTATACAGCGCATTTAGAAAAACTAAATGCCGTAACCGTATTGAACTACTCTCTTGGGCACAACAAAATATTCCTGACGAAATTCGTTAAGGCTTATTTAAATAAATTTAATACAGGCACTTCAGGTGCCTGTTTTTATATCTTCTTTAAAAATCGCTGTTGGGGTCTTAATGCTCGACTCATTTACGCTTTATTTTGCCAGTATCGCTGTTATGACAGTGATGACGTTACTGAACTTTTTAACTTGGCGTACCAATAAGCATGTCCCCGGCACGTTACTTTATATCTCCTACCCTTTACTACTATTAGCCGCCATTGTGGGCTTTGCGCTCATAGGTAAAATCCCTGAAAAGCTTGCCATTACCTTTGCTAATAGCATGATGTTTTTAGCGTCCATTGTGCATTGCTTATCGCTGAGTCAGTTTTTAAATTATCGTGGTCGTGGTTTTAAATTTGTTTGCCTATTTACCGCTGCCAGCGCTTTATTGCTTGTTTACTTCACTTTTTTTCAGCCATCTATGCGCTCACGGGTTTATATTTCTGACTTTCAACATATTGTAGAAGCCGCTTTTTTACTATTTGTTTTTTTTAAATATGCGCGAAAACCTTATCCTAATGCCAGTATTGTTTACATTATTATTTTAACCTTGGTTGCAGCCAGTTTTATCACTCGAACTATTTTTATGGATCGCGTTGCACAACAAGATGCAATATTAAACCCATGGTTTGACTCACTATTATTTTTGAACAGTGTGATTGCCCCTATGTTTTATGCAGCCGGTATGGCTCTATTGTGTAATGAACGCAGAGAATTAAGGCTTAATAAACTTACCGAAAAAGCACACAAAGACTTAGAGATTCGCGGGCTCTTTTTATCAACTATAAGCCATGAAATACGCACCCCATTAAACGGCATTTTAGGCAGCGCACAACTGGTGTTAAACCAAACTAGCGACAGCCGCAATAAAGCTTATTGCGAAGCCATTATCAACTCAGCTGAGTCGCTCAACTTACTAGTAGATAAAGTACTGGAATACGCAAGCTTAGATCAGCATGACGAAGCCTTGTACGAAGAAGACATAGAATTCAAAACTTGGCTACAAAACTTATGCCTGCTGTTAAGTCCTCTGGCCGAACAAAAACAGCTTAAATTTGAGCTTGCCTGTAACATCCCTGATAAAGCCTGTTATTACTGCGACCAACAAAAGCTCAGACAAATCATTATTAATCTTGTTGGTAATGCGATTAAATTTACCGACACCGGCACAGTAAAAGTGCAAATTGATTTAATTAATGAAACTCAGCTCGATCATACTCTTAAAGTAAGCGTACTCGATTCAGGCCCGGGTATTGAAAAAGATGAAATTGATTACTTAACTGAGCCCTACATTCAAAGCAGCGCCGGTAAGGAAAAAGGCGGAACGGGGCTTGGTCTGGCTATAACTAGTCGCCTTCTCGATAAAATAAATAGCCAACTAGAAATCACCAGTGAGCTGGGAGTGGGTAGCGTATTTAGCTTTAACATGACACTAGCAATAGGTGAACTTAGCCTTGTAGAGCAGCGCCATCAAAGTAAGGATTATTTAACCGGACTTGATGTGTTACTTGTTGAAGATTTAGATTTAAACCAAAAAATAGCCGTTGAATTTATGGCTGACGACGAACATAAAATTAAGCTCGCTAAAGATGGCAAAAGTGCGATTGAGTTGATGAAAAAATACCACTTTGATGTGGTGTTACTTGATATGAACTTACCCGATTTAACAGGGCAGCAAGTGCTAAAAACACTCAAGCGAGTGGAGCATAAAAATCAGCGAACTCCGGTGCTGGCCTTTACTGCCAGTTTGAGCCCTGATGAAATAAAAGAATACTTAGCACTGGGTATTAAAGACATTGTTGGCAAGCCATTAAAGCAAGAAAAACTACGCCAAGCATTGAGTGATTCACAGTCAACACAAACAGCTAGCATTGCCGTCGAGCTGATTGATACGTTATACGATGAAACCGCAACAGAGACCTTAACAAGCTCTTTTAGTATTGACGAAGTATCTTCTATTTATAATGAGTTTATCCTATCTGCGCGTAATAAGCTGAGCCGTTGCCAAGCTTTATTAGAGCAAGACCCCGAGCAATGCATTAAGTTATTACATCGCCAAGCCAGCACCGCAATGCAACTTGGTTTTAATAGCTATGGACTGGCACTGAAAAAAATAGAACGACGCTTGCTTGATAAAAAGCCATTAAATAACTCATTAAATGAAGCCAGCACACTGTGGCAACACAGTTTAGAAGCCTATTTAAGGTATGTGCGCCAAGGGCTAGAGTAATACGGTTACGGGCTACCAAGTTTTACGACCGTAACAAATGATCAACCATATTTACTATTTATACTGTTATTTTCTACCGTATACATCATCAAATCGCTCTATGTCACTTTCATCCAATATGGCACCCGTTTGCACTTCAATAACAATTAAGGGTTCGGGCTGATTATTCGCTAAGCTGTGCAGTTGTTTTGCACCAATATAACAAGATTGGTCATGGGTCAGTGTTAAGCCTTGCTGGTCAATACATATATCTGCAGTACCTGAGACAACCACCCAATGCTCGGCACGATGCTGATGACGCTGGGTTGAGAGTTTTTCACCACTTTTTACGGTAATTTTTTTAACTTTAAAGCCGATACTTTCTATTAACGTACGATAATGTCCCCAAGGGCGGTAAACCACCTGATGATGCGCCAGTTTGTCATTTTGCGTAATTGCCAATTGCTTAAGTATTAAAGGCAAGCCTTCAAGCGAATCTTGTTTTGCAATCAAGGTGGCATCATGAGTATGTACAATCGCTAAATCGCTCACACCTAAAGTAGCAATTGTGTGCCCATCTTCGCTAATAACTAGGTTATTAATACTATTCTGTGCAATATGTTGCTGATTTTGACTGTTACCCTGCGAATCCTTTTCTGCAAGCGCAGCCAGTGCAGAAAAACTGCCGACATCGCTCCACTTTAACGCCACAGGCATTACCACTACATTATTGCTGCGCTCTAAAATAGCGTAGTCAATTGAGTCATTTGGGCAAGATTCAAGTGCATGGGCATTTGCTCTGGTAAACGCTAAGTCTTGTTTAAAGTCAGTGGCACTAGCAACACTTTTAGCAATTTTAGGGGCAAAGCGTTCCAGTTCTTTTAGATATGCCGCGGGAGTAAATAAAAACATACCACTATTCCAACTATAACCGCCCTCAGCTAAATAAGTTAATGCAGTTGCTAAATCAGGCTTTTCCTTGAACTGGTCAACTTCAAAGCAACAGGTATCTTTAATGGCTGCGCCCTGTTTTATATAACCATAACCTGTGTGTGGCTCTGTCGGCGTAATTGAAAATGTAACTAATTTACCTTGCTCAGCAAGTTTAATCGCATCGGATAACTGAGCCGTTAATGCGGTAAAGTCTGCAATATGATGATCGGCAGGCATCACCAACAAAGGGCCCGTGATATTATTTTTTAAAGCATAGTGCGCGGCAAGAGCGATAGCTGGTGCGGTATTTTTGCCTTCTGGCTCAAGTACTATGGCATAGGGTTTTGCAAATGCTGCCTGCTCTGCGGCAATAAATCGATGCTGTTCATTACAGACCAAAATAGCGGGATTAAAGCCCTCAGTTGCAACTCGTAATAAGGTACTTTGTAATAACGACTGCTGGTTATTATCATCAAGCAAAGATAAAAACTGCTTTGGCATTGCTTGGCGCGATAGCGGCCAAAGCCGTGTACCAATGCCGCCAGCTAAAATTACCGGTGTAATAAGGGTTGTATTCATAAAGCCGCCAATAAAAATATCAGCGGTTATTTTAGCACTTTATCGGCTGGGCGCTAATTTATACCAATGCAAAAGCATCGGCATCTAAATGTGCCGGAAATTTAGCTCTAAACTCATCAAGCGGCGCTTTATTTAACGTGATTGTTAATAATGCTTGCTGGTCATCATGCGCTTTAATCAGTGGCTCACCTTTAAAGTCATACACTGCGGTTCCACCGCTGTGGTCAATACCATTGCCATCTTCGCCAACCCGGTTTACGCCAACCACGTAGCACAGGTTTTCCATTGCTCGCGCCATTAATAAAGTGTCCCACACATTACGCCTTGCCGCAGGCCAGTTGGCAATATTAATCATCACGTCGTAGTCATTGTTATTGCGCTGAAACACCGGAAAACGTAAATCGTAGCAAACTTGCGGTAAAATTTTAAACCCATTGAGCTCAAACACTTTACGGGTTTGTCCTGGCACTACAAATTCACCCTCGTTACCCAAACAAAATAAGTGGCGCTTATCGTAATAGCTCACTTCTCCATTTGGTTGTACCCAATAAAACCGGTTGGCCTTTTTGTCTCCTTGGGTTACCAATACTGAGCCTGCAATCACTGCATTATGTTGTTTAGCTTGTGTTTTAAGCCAACTCAGTACTGAGCCATTTTCAGCCTCACCACAATCAAGGTTAACCGCAAATCCAGTGGCAAAGGTTTCGGGCAATACAATTAAATCTGGTTTATTGGTGATGTTGGCAAGTTGTTGTTCAAACATAGCTAAATTGGCTTTTTTATCGAGCCAATGCAATGAGTTTTGTAATAGTGCTAAAGTTAAAGTTGACATAAAATCTGCGCCGCCTCTATTAGGATTTGATCGTTTTAAGCAAAACATAAACGAATAACTTTATCGCCATTAGGCTGCTTGTATTGCATATCCATCGATTACCACAACAGTGGTCTCATTTAGAAACCTTAAGCATTCCTATTTTTGATAACGGCCATGATATTGACCGTTTAAGCTTATTAGTTAGCGATCACCATTTGCACTCACCGATTAAATTTGGTGTATTAATTCGCGATCATGGCTTATATGCAGTTGGCAAAAATATTGCTGAAGTGCGTCGCCACCTAGAAGCACTAGAGTTTTTGTTTAGCTGCGAATTAGAGCGATTAAAAATCACCGGCATTCGAGCGAGCAATACACCTCATCATCGATAACTAACAAGCAAGTATTTAATGGTAATGCTCGTACATTTTATCTAGCGGCTCAGAAAGGCCACTTTCTTGTACTATACGTACATGTTTGCGTTTTAATTCGCGAGCACTGGTAACGCCACAAGAATGTGCAATAAGCCCCGCACCGTAATGGATGTATTTATTATAATTTGCAACTCGCTGCGCTTTATCTTCAACATTCAAACCACGTTGTAAACGTTCATTATGCGTAGTAATTCCTGTTGGGCAAGTATCTTTATTACATTGCATAGCCTGAATGCAGCCTAGTGCAAACATATGCCCTCGGGCAGAAACTACAAAGTCGGCTCCTAGTGCTAATGCCCATGCGACTTTGGAAGGCACAATTAATTTACCCGAAACAATAATTTTAACTCGCTCTCTAAGACCATGTTTCTTTAATAGCTGTATAACTAAAGGGAGGCTTTCTTTAAGCGGTAACCCTACAGAATCTAATAAAGATTGTGGTGCTGCGCCGGTACCGCCATCCGCACTATCAATAGTAATAAAGTCGGGCGCGGACTCAATACCACGATGATTAATCTCGGCGAATAAACTTTCTAACCAAGTATGTTCACCAATAACCGCTTTAAAGCCTGTTGGTTTACCCGTTGCAGTTCTGATGGTGGTAAGCATGTCTAGAATATCGCTTGGATTTTTTATCTCTGGGTGCCCATTTGGGCTAATAGAATCCTGCCCTTCGGGTATGCCTCTTATTTTGGCAATTTCAGCATTCACTTTTCGCCCAGGTAACATGCCGCCTTTTCCGGGCTTAGCTCCTTGGCTCATTTTCAGTTCAAACATTTTAACTGCTGGATGCGCAGCAACGGCTTTTAGCTTTTCTGTACTTAAATTTCCCTGCTCGTCGCGTACACCGTATTTTGCGGTGCCAATTTGAAATACAATATCGGCGCCACCTTCTAAGTGATACGGACTAAGGCCGCCTTCCCCCGTGTTCATCCAACATCCTGCTAATTTTGCCCCCTTCGATAGTGCACGTACAGCCGGGCTGGATAGCGCACCAAAGCTCATGCCCGATATATTAAATAGCGAATTTGTGGTGTAAGGAAATTTACAGTAAGGGCCAAGCGTTATGTTGCTCGGCGCTAAGGCTTCTTCATCTAAGGTAGGAAACGCACAGTTCATAAACATGACTGTGCCTGTGGCCTCTAAACTTTGAGTTGAACCAAAAGCGGCCGTGTGATCAACATCTTTAGCCGCGCGGTAGACCCAACTGCGCTCGGCGCGATTAAAGGGCATTTCTTCACGATCGAGGGCAAAAAAATACTGTCTAAAAAACTCACCTTGGCGCTCAAAGAAATAACGAAAACGTCCAATCACGGGATAATTACGCCTAATAGCATGCTTTGTTTGCGTAACATCTCGAATATAAAAAATAGCAATTAATACAACCAGCAATCCCAATGCAACAATAAATAGGCTGGCAAACACATCGATACTGAACATTATAAACTGACTCATTACTTATCCTTAAATGCTAAAAAAGCGTGATGCCATCAAATAACACCACACTTTTATAGTTTCAAAATAATGCGCTTTTAGCTATCTGTTTTTGCTAACTCTGCTTGTATATACAAACGTATTTGTTGCTCAAGCACCGACAAAGGTACTGAGCCATGGCGCAATATTTGATGATGAAACTCACGAATATCAAATTGCTGACCTAATGCTTGCTCAGCCTCTGCGCGCAGACGTTTAATTGTTAACTCACCAATTTTGTAAGACAGCGCTTGTGCTGGCCACGAAATATAACGGTCGGTTTCCGTTTTTACATTATGTAATGAAAGTGCCGTATTATCAGCCATAAAGTTCATTGCACGCTCTCGACTCCAGCCATACATATGCATCCCCGTATCAACCACTAAACGTGCAGCACGCCACATTTCGTAGGTTAAACGACCAAAGTTGCTATATGGGTCTTGATAAAAACCAGCCTCAACCCCTAAGTACTCTGAATATAACCCCCAGCCTTCACCAAATGCTGATAAATAGGCATCTCGGCGATAGCTAGGTAAGCTTTCAAGCTCTGCATTGAGTGATATTTGTAAATGATGGCCCGGTACGGCTTCGTGCAGCGTTAACGCTTCTAAAGCATAGAGTGGTCGTTTATCTAAAGCGTACGTGTTTACCCAATAAAAACCGGCTTGATCATCACGGCTCGAACCTGAATAGCGCCCAGTAGTGTACTTAGGTGCAATATTGGCGGGCACCGGCGCTACGCCATAGGGTTTGCGTGGTAAGGTATGAAATAATTTAGGTAACTGTGCATCCATTTTTTTGGCAATGTACGCGGCCTCTTTTAATAATTGTTCAGGCGTTGTGGCGTAAAACTGCGGATCAGTACGTAAAAAGTGGATAAATTCTGCAAACGTGCCCTTAAAACCCACCTCTTTGATGACCGCTTCCATTTCACTGCGAATACGCGCCACCTCAGCTAAACCCAGCTCATGGATTTCTTTTGGGGTCATTTGTGTCGTGGTGTAATACTTAGCACGATTTGCATAAAAGGCTTCGCCATTAGGAGTTGACGAAATACCAATATCACTGCGCGCGCCAGGTAAGTATTCAGTATTAAAAAAAGTTAAGTAATCTTTATAGGCTTTAATAACTTGGCTGCTAATAATTGCTTTAGCTTGTTGTTGTAACGCTGCAAATGCACTATCACTTAAGCCAGCGGTATTGTTTAAAAACGGCTTGTAAAATTCAGACTGTGTTACATCGTCAACAATGTAGGCAGTAATAGAGTCTTGGTAGCCAATTAATACCGCTTTGGGTTGAGTTAAACCAACTTCTAATCCTTTACGCATCCAGCCTATGTTTTGCTCAAAAAAGCGCGGCACTTGCTGTAATCGCTTTAGGTAGTTTTGATAATCTTGTGCAGTTTTATAATCCGAGCTATTAACAATAAACGATAGGCTTGAATGAAAGCCATACTCTGACGTTAAAGGCATGTAGTGTGCGTTAAATACATATTCATCAACACTATTTTGCACTTGCGCTCGAATAATACTGTAGTTAATTTGGTTTTCGTCACTCAGCTTGCTCATATCTATTGCATCTAAATCAGCCAATAACTGCGTGTTTTTTTGATACTGCTGCGCTAAAAAGTCAGCTGATAAGTTAGGAAGTAAATAGCCATCAACACCCTCAGGATTACTGTACGGACTTACATTTTGGCGATGTTTTACGATATTTTCGGCCGTTTGCGTAAATTGCTGATTGGCGTTAATTGTAGTTAGCTGACACGCGCTTAATGAACACATTAAGGTGACACTTAATAAGGAAAGACGCATTTTTTTTGAAAGAGATAAATTCATAGTTATTGAGCTTAGTGACGTTACAGATGTGATAAACCTATCGTAGCCTAAATAAATAGCAAATAAATATACGACCAATTGCGAAAATATACGGTAGTAATCATTTTATTAACTTAAGTTAATACTTAACAATTAGAGTAATTGCTCAAAAAAACAACGGTTATTGAAATTATAGCGCCATTTTAGCCAACTACGACTCATTTTACTTTTAAATAACAGATATAATGATTATTGTATCTGTGCTTGGAAGCAAATTGCCTCATTGGACGAGTTTTATAAATCAGCATTTATGCGTATTTGGTTGGTAATTGCAAATGATGTTCCATGATTCCATGGCTATAGCACAAGAAAAAATGACAAAAGTATGTATGTTTTTAGAGCATCATGTTTTGCCTCCTACCCCCTTAAATTTTCAAGTTGTGTATACATACATTAGTAAAATCCATTTTGCGCTTAACAATGCTATTGATGAAGCCATAGATGCCCAACAAAATATTGATGAGCTATTTATTGAGCAACTCTATTTTGAATATTTAAATCAGGGTCATAAAACCGAAGTAGCAATGATTGAAAACGTCAATGGCGTGATCAACTCACTATCGCGAAATGCACAGCAAACCGAAAAAAAACTTAACGATTTCGCAGGTCATGTTAATGACTGCTTACATTCTTTAGATGAAAATAATATTGCTAATAGCCGCATCGCCTTAGAAAGACTTAATGAGCAAACGCAGTTACTGTTCTCGCAACAAGCGCAATTTAAACAAGACCTAAGTCAGGCAAAAAAACTACACGAAACAACTAAAAAACAACTCAATACCTTGCGCAAACAACATGTCATTGATCCGCAAACAGGCTTATACAAACGCCATTATTTAACTAAGCAAACACAATTATGGCTAAAACAAGACAAGTCAATTTCAGCAATTGCCATTCAAATTGATAATTTAGAGCATTTTATTAATAACTTTGGTGATGCAATTGGCGAAGTGATTTTAAATAAAGTAGCTAAGCAAGTTCAAAAGTATGTTTCGCAAAGTGGCTTAGCCGGGCGCTCTGCAAAAGACCAATTTATCGTTCTACTTGCTAACATTGAGCCCGAAACAGCTAAATTGATTGCAGAGAAAGTAATAGCTGGGGTCGAAAAGCTACGTTTTATCAGTTCAAAAAGCGATTTAAAACTCCCTCCCATTTCTCTCTCATTAGGGATTACGGAACAACAAGGCGACTTTAACCAACTAGTTAAAAGTGCCTCAAACGCGGCGTTTAAATCACGTGCATCTCAATAGCAAAGCACACTGTTCACACAATAAATTAGCTGATAAATCATATTCAAATTGCACCCTTGGTGCACAATCAAGTACACTAGTCTCTATTACCACGATAGAGATTAATCATGAACGAGAACCCTGAAAAGACCACGCATTTTGGCTATAAAACTGTTGCCGAAACCGAAAAAGCTTCTATGGTTGCTGATGTATTTCATTCTGTTGCGACAAAGTACGATGTTATGAATGATCTCATGTCTTTTGGTATTCATCGTTTATGGAAACGTCAAACAATTGCCAGCTCAGGTATTCGTAAAGGTCATCATGTATTAGATTTAGCCGGCGGTACTGGCGATTTAACTGCAAAGTTTAGCCAGCTTGTTGGCGAAACCGGTCAGGTTGTTTTAGGTGATATAAACTCTTCAATGTTAAAAGTAGGCCGCGAAAAGCTGCATAACTTAGGCCTTGTAGGCAACATTGATTACGTACAAATGAATGCTGAAGCCTTACCTTTCCCTGATAATAGTTTTGATTTAATTACGATTGCTTTTGGCTTACGTAACGTGACGGATCAAAATAAAGCATTGCGCTCTATGTACCGCATTTTAAAACCAGGGGGTCGTTTACTCATTCTTGAGTTTTCAAAACCAGAGCAAGAGCTTCTCAGCAAGGCGTATGATTTTTACTCTTTCAACATCTTACCTACTATGGGTAAACTAGTTGCTAACGACAGTGAATCATACCAATACTTAGCAGAGTCAATTCGTATGCACCCAGATCAAGAAACCCTTAAAGCGATGATGGTCGAAGCAGGGTTTGAGCAAGCGACTTATCAAAATCTAACTGGTGGCATTGTTGCCCTGCATCGTGGATTTAAATACTAAGGTTAGTAACTTATGGCGCTTGAAGAACACAGTAAAGAACAACCGGCTGCAGGCAGTTTTTTTATGCTACCGAGCTTTGTACTTTCGCTTATTGAGCAAGTATTAAATCAAGCACTTAAACTCGATCCGAGCTTACTCGATAAACTAAAAACGGTAGAGCATCAGCGCTTATTAGTTGAGGTTAGAGACTGGCAGCAAAAAATAACCATTACTTATGCCAATCAGCAGCTACATCTTTACACTGCATTCGAACATGCTGACGCTGATTGTATGATCAGCGCCAATATAGATACGTTGTTAGCACTGAAAAACCCAGCCATGCTGACTCAACTTATTCGCCAAGATAAGCTTGATTTACAAGGTGATTTAAACATAGCCCAAAGCTATAGTTCAGCTTTTTCAAGTGTAGATATTGATTGGCCAGAGCAACTAGCCAAGCATATTGGCGACGCGCCTGCACAACAACTTTATTTGCACTTGCAGTCGCTTAAGCAGCAAGGTAAAAAAGCAAAGTCTCAGCTCGACAGTACTTTTATTAGTGTGTGCCAAGACGAACTGGCAATCACCATTCACCCATTAGAGCTTGAGCAATTTAAACAACAAAATAGAGCACTAAAAGGCCAAGTTGCCGCCATTGAGCAACGTATTAACGCCCTAATTAAAGCCCTTTAACGCGCTAAGGATTTTTTGTGTCAACTGCCCGACTGTATTACATAACTAAAACCCTGCTTAGCTTCGGACTTGATGAGCTTATACCTAAACACAAAGTACCCTGGTTTGCTAAAATCGCACGTGGCAGCTTGTTTTGGTTACGCAATCAACACAAAGATAAACCCCCAGGCTTAAGACTTCGCTTAGCTCTGCAACAACTTGGCCCTGTGTGGATAAAGTTTGGCCAAATGCTCTCAACTCGACGCGACTTATTACCTCATGATATCGCATTGGAGTTAGCCTTTTTACAAGATCAGGTAGAACCGTTTGAAGGTGAATTGGCACAGAAAATCATCGAAACAGCATTAGAAATAGATAATATTAGCCAGCTATTTAGCGACTTTTCACAAACACCTCTGGCATCGGCTTCAATTGCTCAGGTGCATACAGCTACCCTTGTTGATCCTCAAGGTGAACCGCAAGATGTTGTTATTAAAGTTATACGTCCTAATATTGAACAGCAAATAAATGCCGACTTAGCACTAATGGAAAAATTAGCTAAGGTTGTTGGTAAGTTAATTAACGAAGCCAAACGCTTACGCCCTGTAGAAGTGGTTAAAGAGTATAAAAAAACATTACTCGATGAACTTGATTTAATGCGTGAGGGCGCTAATGGTATTCAATTAAAGCGTAACTTTGAAGGTTCAGAATCACTTTATATCCCTGCAGTATACAGTGACTATAGCCGCAGTAATGTTCTGGTTATGGAACGTATTTACGGTATTCCGGTGTCAGATACTGAAGCATTGATGGCACAAAACACCAACATGAAGTTATTAGCAGAGCGCGGAGTAGAGGTATTTTTTACCCAAGTGTTTCGCGACAGTTTTTTTCATGCGGATATGCATCCAGGCAATATTTTTGTCTCCCGCGAACACCCGCACAACCCTAAATATATTGGTATTGATTGCGGTATTGTGGGAACACTCAATAAAGAAGATAAACGCTATTTAGCTGAAAATTTCATTGCCTTTTTTAACCGCGACTACCGTCAGGTAGCACAGCTACATGTTGATTCAGGCTGGGTACCACCTGATACCAGCATTGAAGAGTTTGAATTTGCTATTCGCACCGTTTGCGAACCTATTTTTAATAAACCACTGGCTGAAATATCATTTGGTCATGTATTGGTTAACTTATTTAATACCGCACGTCGTTTTAATATGCAGGTTCAACCACAGCTCGTATTACTACAAAAAACTTTGTTATATGTTGAGGGCTTAGGTCGCCAGCTATATCCACAACTGGATTTATGGAAAACAGCAAAGCCATTTTTAGAAGACTGGGTTAAACAACAAGTTGGTCCGCTGTCTGTGCTAAAGCAAATGTATGCAAACTTACCGTTTTGGGCAGAAAAAATGCCTGAACTACCCGATTTAATTTATCAAAATTTAAAGCGAGCACCACACTCTCACGTACCTGCAGTTAAAGTTTCACATAAACCATTGGTTTTAGGGTTGTTTAGTAGTGCAGCGATGATTGTCTCAGCTTTATTTTATTTACAACACAACTTAATCGCTGCTGGCGTTGTCTTAAGTTGTGCTGTTATTGGCTTTATAGCGGCTTGGCGCTGCGCATAAACTAAGTGCTATTTGCCGCTTTGGGCGTATAATCAGCACTTAACCTTATTATTTTATGGCTTAAAAGCAGGAGAAAACCATGGGTTTTGGTGGTATTAGTATTTGGCAATTATTAATTGTACTTGCAATCATTGTACTTTTATTCGGTACGAAGAAACTACGCGGTATAGGTGGTGATTTAGGTGGCGCAGTAAAAGGCTTTAAAAAAGCCATGTCTGATGACCAAAATACTGAGAAACAAGCCAGCGAAGATAAAGCGGAACAGATACAAAATTCAGCAGAGTCAAAACCTGCCGATATAAATACAACTGACAAAACCAAAGACAACAACAAGGTTTAACCAGCATGGGAATGTGGGAGCTTGTTGTGGTATTTATTGTCGGCTTGGTGGTACTTGGACCAGAACGCTTACCTGTTGCTATTAGAACCGTAAGCCGCTGGGTAAAAACAGCCAAAGCAATGGCTAACTCAGTAAAAGCGGAAGTAAGTGAAGAGCTGCGTGTAAACGAGTTACATGAAAACCTAAAAAAAGCAGAGCAACAAGGTCTTAAAGATTTAAGCCCTGACCTACAAAACTCTGTTTCTGAGCTGCAACAAGCAGCGCAATCAGTTACTCACAGCTATAAAAAAGATCAAAGCCAAGCCACTAATAACCAATCAACAGATGACTCTAAGTAATTATGGCACTCTCTTTTTTCATGCGCTTAATGCAGGGTATAGAAAACAATGACTGAAGAAGTAAAGTCAGGGTTTGTCGCTCATTTAATCGAATTACGTGACCGGCTGATAAAATCACTATTAAGTATTTTAGTGATATTTATTGGTTTGGTTTACTTTGCAAACGATATTTATACGTTTGTGGCGGCTCCTTTAGTCGCTCATTTACCTAGTACTGCCACTATGATAGCAACAGATGTCACCGCGCCATTTTTTGCCCCCTTTAAACTTACGTTGTTTGTTGCTTTATTTGCTGCGATCCCTTGGATTTTACATCAAATTTGGGGATTTATAGCCCCCGGTTTATATCAGCACGAAAAGAAAATGCTCATGCCCATATTAGCTTCCAGTATTTTCTTATTCTATGGTGGCATAGCTTTTTGCTACTTTGTAGTACTGCCAATTATTTTAGGGTTTTTCACCAGTGCAGGTCCTCAAATGATGACCCTAGCACCGGATATCAGTAGCTATTTAGGCTTTGTACTTAAGCTATTTTTTGCTTTTGGTATTGCATTTGAAATCCCAGTTGCGATTATGTTGCTTTGTTGGAGTGGTGCAACAACCACACAAAGTCTAAAAGAGAAACGCCCTTATATAGTGGTCGGTGTATTTGTTGTGGCGATGTTTTTAACGCCACCCGATGTGCTATCACAAACCTTATTAGCATTGCCTATGCTGCTTTTATTTGAGCTTGGCTTAATTTTAGCTAAATTTTATACCGCAAAACCACAACAAGAATCTGAGGAATAATATGAATAAGCATTTACTTTCTTTACTCGCTTTAGCAAGTGTACCGGTTTTAGCCGCAACTCCTATTAATGAGCAAGCGTTACAAGCCTGTAGTTTTATTGAAAACGATTTTAATCGTTTACTATGTTACGACAACACTATCGCGGGAAAATCACTCACTCAACCAGCGCATAAACAACCACAACAATCTGTTAAAGCTAATGTAAAAGCTGACACGGCTGTCGCAACAGCACCTGTGGCTGCCAAGGCAAAAGAGTTTGGTTTAGAGCATAAAAACATTACTAAGAATACTGAAGAAACAATTTCATCAACAATAGCTAATGTTAAAAAAGCCCCTTATGGTGAGCTAATTATTACCTTAGAAAATAATCAGCAATGGCGTCAAATTGGTTCAGATAGATTAAGTCTAGACAAAGGTGACACTGTTACTATTAGCCGTGGCGTATTCAACTCTTTTTTACTTAAAAAAGCAGATCAAAACCGCTCAATTCGTGTAAAACGTACTCAGTAATGCAATACACGTTAATTGATGCTGGCGTAAATTTAACTAATCATCAATTTGATGGTCAGCATCAAGAGGTGCTCGCGCGGGCAAAAGAGGTCGGCGTTAAGCATATGCTAATTATTGGCTGCGATATAAGTTCAAGTGAGGAGTCATTTATACTTGCTGCACGCTATGGTCAATATGCTAGCGCTGGTATTCACCCTCATGATGCAAAAACAGCAACCTCTGAACTTGAACAACAGCTCACTAAACTCGCACAAAATGAGCAAGTTATTGCAATTGGTGAATGCGGACTAGATTACAATCGTGACTTTTCTCCAAGAGATGTGCAGCGTGATGTGTTTCGTCGTCAGCTCGCATTAGCTGAAAAGCTAAATCTGCCAGTTTACTTACATGAACGTGATGCCAGTGACGACATGCTTGCTATTTTAAATGAGTTTACTGTTCGCGGTGTACTGCACTGTTTTACTGGTGATGCACAAGCACTTGCAGGTTACTTAAACCTGGGTCTTTATATTGGTATTACCGGCTGGGTATGTGACGAACGACGCGGCAAAGAATTACAACAACTGATCCCTAGCATTCCCATTGAGCGTTTATTAATTGAAACCGATGCACCCTTTTTAATCCCTCGCACTGTCAAACCTAAGCCAAAATCAAGACGTAATGAGCCAGCATTGCTGCATTATGTTTGTGATACACTTGCTCAGCTTTATGGTGTTTCTGCTTGTGAAGTGGCAAAACATACGAGCGACAACTTTAACCGCTTATTTGGATTAGAGAAAAAATAATGCGAACCTTTTGCGCTTTGCTGGTATTCATTATGGTGTTTTATGCATCCTGTTTTCCTGCAAGTGCAATCGAGATAAATAGCGAATTTAATTCAAAAAAAATAGAAGATATTCATTATTCGTTTGCTCCTACCTCATTAGAAGATGCACGACAAAGTAATTTACAAGAATGGCTGCTACTTAATAATAAGCCACTTAATTTAGGCCTTGAGTCTCGACCTGTATGGATTCAATTTAAAATTAAAAATCAGTTATCGCAGCCGCTAATGCCCTTACTGTCACTAGACAACCCTCTTTTGAATGACGTTTCCCTTGCTCACTTTATGGGTGATAAACTACTCACATCAACTCATATAGGTGATACGCTTGCGCTTTCGCAAAGAGTAATCAAGAGTGAGTCTTTACTAGTCAAGTTAACTCTTCCCGCTAACAGTGAAACTACTGTGTACCTTAAAGTTAATAATGATTCAGGTATTGGGCTGCGCGTACCATTAACACTGTGGCAGCAAGACTCGTTACTAGCTTATAAAAGTATGGTGAATTTACTTTATGGATTACTAATTGGCTTTATTTTTTCTTTAGCGGTGAGTAGTCTGGTTTTATTTGCTTTTTCACGTAAACATTATTTTGCTTACGCTGGTTTAATTACGTTAATGCTCGGCTTCTTTTTAGCTTACTTAGGCGGATTTGGATTTCGTTATGCACCCTCAAACATAGCAGACCTACAACAGTTAATGCTGCCTATTTTGCTGATGCTGATCACGATATCGTTTCTTCCTTTACAGCGCCATGTTTGCACCGCTATTGAGTCTAATTTAGTAAAAGGGCAAACAATAATTACCGCACTATACGCATTAATTATTTTACTTATTTGGTTGCTTCCTACTCCCAGCGTAGCTTTATTTGCTATTTTGAGCATCCCTGTAATTTTAATTTATCATGTTGTCACAACGTTATTTTATTTACGTAAAAATCCCACTAGCCCCAATAAATCGCTCTTAATGGCACTTGGGTTCTTTTTAATTGTGGTTATTCATTTTTCCATTGCGTTAACAGGCTTCTACACTGTTACAAGAGCGAGCTTAATGCTCACCTTTGCAGCGTCTTTAGGTTGCTCATTTTGTCTAAGCTATACCGTCATAAAATTGTTTATATTGCAACGCGATGAGCAAGTAACAGCACAGCAAGCATTGATTGCACAAAGCGCCGCACAAGATGCGCTATTAAATGAGCGGATCGAATTACAAGAGCGCACCCGCCAAGAGCTTGAAAGCCAAGTAGATGAACGCACCTTTGAATTACAAGTCACACTTAGAGAGCTTGAAGATAAAAACCATGAACTTGAACAACTCAATATGGAAGATGCGCTAACTGGCATTAAAAATAGACGTTTTTTTGATAAAAAGTTACTTATGGAAATTCGTCGTTCGCGCCGTGAACAAACACCATTGAGTATTATTATGCTAGATATCGACAAATTTAAATCAATTAACGATAACTATGGCCACTTAACCGGCGATCAAGTTATCAGGGCGGTATCTGATACCATTAAACAACAGCTTAAGCGCCCACTTGACGAAGTAGCGCGTTATGGTGGTGAAGAATTTGTCATTTTACTACCTAATACTGATAACCCAGGTGCACTGATCATTGCAGAGCAAACACGCCTAGCAATAGCAAATAATACTGTAAATGTAGCAGGTACAATTATCGACTTTACCATTAGTGCCGGTGTTTATACCCAAATTGCCGATGACATTCATAACCCTGAACTATTTACTGATTATGCCGATAAGGCACTCTATTTAGCAAAACAACATGGCCGCAATCAAGTGGTTAATTTTTCAATCCCACAGTAGGAGCGTATACTTATGGCCCAATCTGGACTAGACCTTTTCCCATATACTCGCATGCGTAGAATGCGCCGTAACGATTTCTCTCGTCGCCTTATGGCTGAAAATCAGCTGAGTATTAATGATCTTATTTATCCTGTGTTTGTGCTTGAAGGTAAAAACCGCCGTGAAAGCATTGAATCAATGCCCGGTATTGAACGTTTATCAATTGATTTACTGCTAGAAGAAGCTAAAGAACTGGTAGATTTAGGCGTCCCTGCGCTCGCTATTTTTCCTGTTACTCCTGCAGATAAAAAGTCTCTACTCGCTGAAGAAGCTTATAACGATGATGGCTTAGCTCAAAGAACAGTACGCGCATTAAAAGAAACCTTCCCAGAGCTTGGCGTGATCACCGATGTTGCACTTGACCCATTTACAGTGCATGGTCAAGACGGCATTATTGATGATGCAGGCTATGTGATTAACGACGTCACTACCGAAATTTTAGTTAAGCAGGCGCTATCACATGCAGAGGCTGGCGCAGATGTTGTTGCCCCATCAGACATGATGGATGGTCGTATTGGTGCAATTCGTGAAGCTCTTGAAGCCGATGGCTTTATTCATACCCGCATTATGGCCTATTCTGCAAAGTATGCGTCAAGCTACTATGGTCCATTTAGAGATGCTGTCGGTTCTGCGGGTAACTTAAAAGGCGCTGATAAAAAAACATACCAAATGGATCCTGCCAACTCTGATGAAGCAATTCGCGAAGTGGCACTTGATCTTCAAGAAGGCGCTGACATGGTAATGGTTAAACCTGGTATGCCATACCTTGATATTGTTCGCCGTGTTAAAGATGAGTTTGGTGTTCCAACATTCGCTTATCAAGTAAGTGGCGAATATGCGATGCATAAAGCCGCTATTGATAACGGCTGGCTAAGCGAAGAAGCAACCATAATGGAGTCTTTATTAGCATTTAAACGCGCTGGCGCAGACGGCATTCTGACTTACTTTGCTAAGCAAGCTGCTCGCTATTTAAATAAATAATAACGACATATTGATATAAAAGGGCTTTATTGCCCTTTTTTATGTTTAAGGGCAGCACATATTTGGCATTTTTACAGCGTTCCCTATTTATGGGAAGTAATCACACTACATAGGTTCTGCCTTACCTAAAACCAAACACCCACTGTACATTCAACCTCAAAAATAACAAAAACCAAGTTTGTTAACATTCTGTATTCTATTTGTAATCATTTTTCATTACACTAAGCGTCCCATTTGGGGAAACAAAAACACGGGAAAAATAATAATGTTAAAAACAAAAATAACGCCTTTGGCGCTTGTATTAGCAAGCCTAAGTGCACCCGCTACCGCTAACCTCGTTATATCTGAGTACGTAGAAGGCAGTAGCTATAATAAAGCAATAGAACTATTTAACAATTCGACAACCCCACTGTCATTAGATGGCCATACCCTTAGCCTCTATTCAAATGGCAGTACAGATGCAAATAATACATTCGATTTAACTGGCGAACTTGCTGCAAATAGCACCTACGTGATTGTTAATGGTAATGCATCAGCAGAACTAAAAGAAAAAGCTGACCAACTCAGCGCCGTGACTAACTTTAATGGCGACGATGCACTGGTACTTACACAAGGCTCTGTGGTTATTGATAGCTTTGGCCAGCGCGGTGTAGACCCTGGTTCATTTTGGTCAGAAGGGGGCGTGAAAACACAAAATAAAACATTACGCCGCAAAGAAACTGAATTAAATGGGCGCACTGACGCCGATGATAGTTTCAACCCAAGCGAGCAATGGCTGCAATTTGAGCAAGATGACTTTAGTGATTTAGGCATATTTGCAGGAAATTCTTCACCTAACCCTGATCCAGACCCAGAACCTGAAGAGCCTTTATTATGTGGCGCTGAAAAAACATTAATTAGCAGCATTCAAGGCGAAGGCACAAGCAGCCCACTAGTTAACACTGTGGTTGAGTTTGAAGGTGTAGTAACAGCTGATTTCCAAGCAGATGATCAGCTCAAAGGCTTTTTTGTAAATTCACTTAATAGTGATGAAGATGCAAACCCACTTACCTCTGAAGGGGTATTTGTTTACTTTGCCACTACGGATGTTAATGTGGGTGATCACGTTCGCGTACAAGGTACTGTTGAAGAGTATTTTGATGCCACCCAAATTGGCAATGTTAGTCAAGTTGCTATTTGTGATACCGGCCTTTCAGCTTACCCAACTAAAGTCACTCTGCCCGTCACCGAACCAAGTGAATTAGAAGCGTTTGAAGGTATGCTGGTTACCTTAGAGCAGCCGCTTATTGTTACTAACAATTATGGTTTAGGTCGCTATGGAGAGCTAGAACTTGCCACTGAACGCTTATACCAAGGTACTCAAGTTGCACTTCCTGGCGCGGCTGCGAATGCGGTTGAAGCACAAAATCTAAATAAAAAAATACTCTTAGATGATGGCTCAACTCGTCAAAACCGCGATCCTATCGCTTATCCTGTCCCTGGGTTATCAGCAGAGAATACTTTACGCACAGGCGATACAGTAAATTCTGTAACAGGTGCGCTAGCTTACAGCTTTAGTACTTACCGTATTCACCCAACAACAACACCTCAGTTTATAGCAACCAATCCACGCACCGATGCACCAGAGTTAAACCCTGACGCTGATTTGCGTGTTGCCAGCTTTAACGTACTTAACTACTTTAATGGCGATGGCCAAGGTGGCGGTTTCCCAACTAGCCGTGGTGCTGATTCAGAAGCCGAGTTAATTCGTCAACAAGCCAAGCTAGTCAGCGCTATCAGTGCTATGCAAGCAGATGTGATTGGCTTAATGGAAATTGAAAATGACGGTTTTGGCGAATTTAGTGCTGTTGCTAGTTTAGTAAATGCACTTAATGACGCTGATAGTCAAAATCAATATGCATTTGTAGACTTTGGTGTTGATAAAATAGGCACCGACGCTATCACTACTGCACTTATTTACCGTGCGGATAAAGTGCAGCAAGTGGGTACTGCAGCAATTACTACCGATGCGCCTTTCGATTACAGTAACCGTGCACCTATTGCACAAAGCTTTAAATCTTTAGAGACAGAAGAAGTCTTTACTGTTGCGGTTGCTCATCTTAAATCTAAAGGTGGTTGTAGAAGCGCAACTGGTGGCAATGCTGATCAAGGTGACGGTCAAGCATGTTGGAATGAAATCAGAACTGCTGGCGCAAATGCATTTGCTGATTGGTTAAATAGTAAACCAACAGGGGTTGATGATGAAGATATCATTCTTGTTGGCGACATGAACGCGTATGCAATGGAAGATCCTATCCGTGCATTTGCTGATAAAGGCCTTAAAAATGTGGTTGCTGAGCTAGATAGCAACACTTTAGGTTATTCTTACAGCTTTTCTGGTCGTGCAGGAAGTTTAGATCACGCCCTAGCAAGCCCGAGCTTATTAAGTAAAGTAGTGAGCGCCAGTGATTGGCATATTAACGCCGATGAACCTATTTCACTTGATTATAATGTTGAATTTAAATCTGACGCACAGCAATCAAGCTTGTATGCTCAAGGACCTTACAGAGCATCAGATCATGACCCTGTTATTGTCGATATTCGTTCAACTATTATCGCGCCACCTGAGCCAGAACCTGAAGTAATTATTGGCGAAATTAATAATATTGGTGGCTGGTTTTGGTGGAAAAGCTACAGCTTTGAAATCCCGCAAGGTTACGACGAGTTAACCGTTAGCCTTGAAGGTGGCTGGGGTGATGCAAACTTATTTGTACGCCACAAAAGAAACCCAACGCTTTTCAGAAAAGATTGTGCTTCAATTAGCCTAGGTAATAGTGAAAGCTGCTCTTTTACCAATCCACAAGAAGGTAAGTGGCGAGTGCGTGTAAACGGCGCCATTCCTTTTGGTAATGTTAAGCTCACTTATAAAGCAACCAAGTACGTAGATTAATATCACATTGCTATTAACATAAAAAAGCCGCACTAGCGGCTTTTTTTATAAACAGCAAAAACACTTATACTCATTCACTTAATTAAGTGAGTTATATTAAGAACAGGAAAATTGTGTCGATAACAAAGCAAAAATTTCGTTTTTAATTATTTTTGTTGAGAAAACTTTAACGCAGCTAGCCTCTGGTTTATCCCCTCAAAATGATTAAGTCTTATTGCCGGTTGGTATTGATAGCATTCACCTGCTTGCAAACTTCAGACAATAAAAAACCCGCAACAAGTGCGGGTTTTTCAAAGAGTTAAAGTGCTAATTACTTAGCAGCATTTTTCTCTTTTTCTGCAGCGATTACAGTGTCAGCTACGTTTTGTGGACATGCAGCGTAGTGTGAGAACTCCATAGAGAACTGACCACGACCAGATGTCATTGTACGTAGTGAACCGATGTAACCGAACATTTCTGATAACGGTACGTCAGCTTTAATACGAACGCCTGTTAAACCAGCTTCTTGATTGCTTAACATACCACGACGACGGTTAAGGTCACCGATTACATCACCAACGTGATCTTCAGGTGTGAACACGTCAACTTTCATGATTGGCTCAAGAAGTTGTGCACCCGCTTTAGGGATAGACTGACGGAAAGCGCCTTTAGCAGCGATTTCGAAAGCAATTGCAGATGAATCCACGGCGTGGAAGCCACCGTCGAAAAGCTCAACTTCAACGTCAAGTACTGGGAAGCCAGCTAGAACACCTTCACCCATCATTGACTTAAAGCCTTTCTCAACTGCAGGCCAGAATTCTTTAGGTACGTTACCACCAACAACTGATGAAGTGAACGCGAAACCAGAACCCACTTCGCCTGGCTTGATGCGGTAATCGATTTTACCGAACTGACCAGAACCACCAGATTGTTTCTTATGCGTGTAGCTATCTTCGATTTCACGAGTGATAGTTTCACGGTAAGCAACTTGAGGCTGACCAACGATAAGGTCTACGCCGTAAGTACGCTTAAGGATATCTACTTTGATATCTAAGTGAAGCTCACCCATACCTTTAAGGATAGTTTCGCCTGAATCTTCATCAGTCTCAACTTGGAAAGATGGATCTTCTGCAACCATTTTACCGATAGCAACACCCATTTTCTCATTACCGCCTTTATCTTTAGGCTGTACAGCAATCGAGATTACTGGAGTTGGGAAAACCATTGGCTCTAGAGTTACTGGGTGCTTAGGATCACATAGAGTGTGACCAGTTTGCACGTTCTTCATACCAACGATAGCGATGATATCGCCCGCTTGTGCTGAAGTAAGCTCTTTACGCTCATCTGCTTGCATCTCAACCATACGGCCAACACGCTCAGTTTTACCAGTAAACGCATTAAGGATTGTGTCACCCTTGTTAAGCTTACCAGAGTAGATACGTACGAAAGTTAATGCGCCAAAACGGTCATCCATGATTTTGAATGCAAGCGCTTTGAAAGGTTCGTCTGCAGATACAATTGCATGCTCGCCGTTTTCGTTACCTTCTTCATCCATAAGAGGTTGAGGATCAACTTCTGTAGGTGCAGGTAAGTAATCAACAACAGCATCAAGTACTAATTGCATACCTTTGTTTTTGAATGCAGAACCACAGAACGTTGGGAAGAAAGCAAGGTCACGAGTACCTTTACGGATACAACGCTTGATATCTTCAACTGAAGGTACTTCACCTTCCATGTACGCTTCCATTAGGTCATCGTCTTGCTCTACAGCAGTTTCGATAAGCATCTCATGGTATTCTTCAGTTTTTTCTACCATGTCTGCAGGAACGTCTGTGATTTCGTAGTTTTCTGGAAGGCCAGTGTCATCCCATACGTATGCTTGCTTGTTTAAAACATCAACAACACCAACAAAATCATCTTCAATACCGATTGGTAAAGTCATGATAAGTGGAGTAGCACCAAGTACTTTTTGTACTTGCGCTGTTACACGGTAAAAATCAGCACCCATACGGTCTAATTTGTTTACGAAGATAATACGTGCAACACCTGACTCATTCGCGTAACGCCAGTTAGTTTCTGATTGTGGTTCAACACCACCAGAACCACAGAATACACCCACACCGCCATCTAATACTTTAAGTGAACGGTAAACTTCAACTGTGAAGTCAACGTGTCCAGGAGTATCGATAACGTTAAAGCGGTGATCTTTCCAGAAACAGCTTACTGCCGCAGACTGGATAGTAATACCGCGCTCAGCTTCTTGATCCATGAAATCGGTAGTCGATTCACCATCATGAACCTCACCTGTTTTGTGGATAGTACCTGTAAGCTTTAGGATACGCTCAGTAGTTGTGGTTTTACCCGCATCAACGTGCGCGAAAATACCAATGTTTCTGTACTTCGATAAATCTGCCATTAATTTTACTCTTAATAAAGTCGATAAATTATTCGGCGGGAGTATAGCATTACTTAAAGCGAACATCACCATAGAAGTCGCTTAAAATGCAATCAATTTATAAAAAACTTGCTTTAAAGATATTTCGAGGTAAGAGATGGACTTAAAAGGGGCTTGTTATAAACCGTATTTAAACGACTTAAGCCTTTATCAGCGTTATTGTTGAACATTAAAAGTGCCATTAAGTGGTGGTATGAAGCAAATACAACTTTTTTGTCATATGCATTTTATTAGTAAAGTAACCCAAAACTCATGGTTTTAACCTTGTTGCTAATAACTAAATTGCCTGCTGTTTTGGCTTTAATTTCTAACAAAGCCAGGTCAGTTATTACTTTATAGATACAGGCAACACCGGTTAGTGACAGGCTACTTTTGCCCAATAGCTTCGCTTCAGCTTATTTAATAGTAGCCATAAAGTAGTGTTTTCCCCGCAACATGAAATCCGTTTTACAGCCCTTACTTTAGTACTATAAATGAACAAAAAGTTAAAATAAGAATTATTTGCATTTAGGTGTTGACAACTATATAAATCTAACTGATAATCAATCTCAACAAGAAGAAAGTACATTGCTTTTTGTGACGGTAAAGTTCATTTGTTTCTCGACCCTGAAACAACGTGTGGCTCACGTTAAAGCCAAGATTATCTGTAATTAATCACAACGCCCCTTGATATTGATTGCAGATAATCGTCTATTACTTACTTGCTACATTGCTCATATCGGTGACGGTTGATATGAAACTAAAAAGCCCTTACGGGCTTTTTTTATGCCTGTAATTTAATATAAAGCCAACATAAACTTAATGAGAACTATTTTCATTAAGGTGTTGACAGTCACTCAAATCTAACTGATAATCACTATCAACAAGAAGGCATGCATTGCTTCTTGTGACGGAAAAATTCATGTGTTTCTCGACCCTGAAACAAACGTGTGGCGCACGTTAACAGCTATGGAAACCTGTTATAAACCACAACGTCCCTTGCTGTTTATGACCTGTTTCCGCCCTACTCATTTACTTGCTACATTGCTCATATCGGTGACGGTAGATATGAAACTAAAAAAGCCCTTACGGGCTTTTTTTATGTCTGTAATTTAATGCGTAAGGCTTTAACCTACGCTTTAAAAATTAACGGCGGTTTTTTCGTGCACGTGCTCGGCGTTGTTTTTTCTCTTCTTCTTTGGCTTGCTTTTTCGCTTCTGCCGCCGCGCGCAATCCAGCTACCATTATTTCTTCCTCTTCACGCATGGCAGGTGTCTCCATGGTAATACGACCAATAATGCCATCTCGTAATTCATTAATTAGAATTTCTGACATTTTATACGTATCGATTTGGTTGCCACCGCGAATACAGCCACGTTTTTTACCCGCCATTTCAACAAATTCCCAATCGCTTTCTGGCAATTCATCTAATTTATAGCGCGCTTTTAAAAGCTCAGGATAGGCATGTAATAAATACTCAGCGGTGTAGCTTGCCACTTCTTCGTACTCAATAGCGGTATCACGTATTGCTCCGGTTGCGCCTAAACGATAACCTGAGTTTTCGTTTTCTAATTTTGGCCACAGCATCCCAGGCGTATCGTAAAGCATAATGCCATCATCAAGTTTAATACGTTGCTGCGCCTTAGTCACTGCAGGCTCATTGCCGGTTTTAGCCACTATACGTCCAGCAAGTACATTAATGAGCGTAGATTTACCTACGTTAGGAATCCCCATGATCATAGCTTTAATTTGCTTATCGGCACCGACTTTATGTGGTACTAACTTTTTACACAGCTCATTAATACGATGCACCTCTGCGGCTTTATCGTTACCAAATGCAATCGCTTTTACGCCGTTTTCTTGCTCAAAGTAATCCTTCCACGCTTGGGTCATTTTAGGGTCAGCTAAATCGGCTTTATTCAATATTTTGATGACCGGCTTACCTTCACGCAAAGTAGCCACCATCGGGTTTTCGCTACTGTAAGGAATGCGCGCATCTAGCACTTCAATGATCACATCCATTTGTGGCATTATTTCTTTAATTTCATTTCGGGCTTTATTCATGTGCCCAGGGAACCACTGGATAGCCATTTTTAACTCCTAACATATAATTTGTAGCTATTTTAACTGGCAATTCATTTAATTGCGCTATACTGGCGCAAATTTTTTCAGATTAGATATTATGGCTCTCAAATCTACCATTATTAAAGCGCAACTATCGCTTAGCGATATGGACCGTCACGTATACCAAGACTTTAATTTAACCTTGGCACAACACCCTTCAGAAACTGAGCAGCGTTTGATGATCCGCTTACTAGCGTTTGCACTTAATAGCTGTGATGGATTAGAGTTTACTAAAGGTTTATGTGCTGATGATGAGCCGGAGCTTTGGCATGTCAATTACAGCGAAGAAATAGAGCTGTGGATTGAGCTGGGGTTACCAGATGAAAAGCGCCTTAAAAAAGCCTGTAATAAAGCTAAAAAAGTAGTTTTATATACCTATGGCGAGAATAACCAAGCTATTTGGTGGCAAAAGCATCAGCCTAAATTGTACGAGTTTAAAAACCTAAGCATTTTTAGCCTTGATTATGCTGCTACTCAATTATTAGCTGCGTTGGTTGATCGTAATATTAAATTGGCTATTACCATTCAAGATGGTGAAGTTTGGGTTAATACCGACACCACTAACATTGAGATAAAACCTCAGCAATTAATGTAACTAGAATAGGTTATACCAATTGCATTAAATTAGTTATCCATTATAGCTACAAAGAAATAAGTCGATAACAAGGCGAAAATGATGACATATAGTTGTTCTATATAAATAATTTTTAACGCAGGTAGCGGATTATTTAATATGTTTTTAATAAAATTGGTATTAGGGGGCGTATGAAAGTTAAACGCGTTATTGTTTTACATGGCTTGTATATGTCTGGCTTGGTTATGCGCCCGTTATGTTCACGTTTGGAAGAGTCGGGGGTTAAAGTTTTAAACCTAACCTACAATACTCGTGACCCTAATCGAGATGCTATTTTTACGCAAATAGATGAGTTTATTAGCGATGAGCCTTCTGCTTTAGTCTGCCACTCTATGGGGGGCTTAGTTGCCCGCGCCTATTTAGAAGCAAACTCAGCGCCAAGTCATCATGTTGAAAAGGTGATCACCTTAGGGACGCCACATACTGGCAGCCATATTGCTGAAAAAATGCAGCAAAAAGGGTTCGAACTATTATTAAAAAATAGTGTTGAATTTTTACTGTCTAAGAATGGTGATTGGCCTTTTAAAGCCAAGCTATACAGTATTGCCGGCGACTTACCGATTGGTTTAATGCCACTCATTGTAAAAGGCAGCCGCTCTGATGGTACCGTACTGCTAGATGAAACCAAACTTAAAGGTATGGCTGAACACAAAGTGTTTCACTTAAGCCATACCAGTATGATTTACTCTCGCCAAGTCGTTAATTATATTCTTGAGCGCTTGAACGAGGACATTTAGTCCTCGGCTGCAGCGGCCACTTTATAGCTGATCAAAAATATAATACCCAACACCAGCGGCATTGGTGCAGCGATATAACCAAATGTATCAGAGTTTGCAAAACTCGCACCCGCTAAGTGCGCAACTAATCCAACAACAAACGCGACCAAAGCAATACCAATAACGATGAGTTCAGCTTTATTCTCTTTACGTGTTTTAGCTTCCATTATTTCTCTCCGCATCTAATCAAGTAGCCCCTTAACTTAATAAAAGTACTCTCTATCAAGTTGGGTTATATTGATTATGCGCTTTACTTGTGCGCGTTTTTTGACCTAAATCAATAAATAAAATAAGTCTGCGCTGCGCCTGTCAAAAGCTTGTTTTAGATCATATTTTATACTCAGCAAAGCACTAAATTTTCTGCTCATGGTAGTATTTCTATAAACACAACCCATATCTATTGAACAGCGTTAGTTAATTTATTTATAAAACCACAGATACGCTGATAGCTTTTAGCTATGGCATCAATATGTATAAACGATTTTATTCATAGACGATTATGAGCAATACTTATTTCAATGAACAATATTTAAAAAATTCATAAAAACGGTTATTTAAGGAGCAAGGTATGTCGCAAGTAAATGCAATTGGTTTAAACAGTACAAAAAGTGAAGATATTATTAAGTCACTGAATACACTTTTAAGCAGCTATCAAATTCAATATATGAATGCCCGCGGTTTTCACTGGAACATTAAAGGCCGAAACTTTTTTGAATTACATTTAAAGTTTGAAGAAATTTATAACTTACTACTATTAAAAGTAGATGAAATCGCAGAACGTATTTTAACGCTTGATGGTGCACCGCTACATGCGTTTTCAGATTACTTAGAAGTAAGTGAAATTAAAGAAGCAAAAGGGATCAGTGATGGAGTTACCGCTGTAGAGAACTTACTTGCCGGATACAGCAGCTTAATTAAAATGCAGCGCGATATTCTTGCACAAGCCTCTGAAGCGGATGATGAAGGTACCGCATCATTAATGAGTGATTACATTAAAGAGCAAGAAAAGCTAGTGTGGATGTTAAAAGCCTACCTAGATTAAGTTATTTTAAAAATAGAAAGCCTCAGTCATTACTGAGGCTTTTTTGTCACTGTACTATTACTATGACAATGCGATAAAAAAGGCCATTTCTAATGCTTTTTCTTCTAAGCTTTTAAAGCGACCCGATGCGCCACCATGCCCTGCATCCATGTCAGTTTTAAACACTAAAATATTATCATCCATTTTATATTCACGCATTTTAGCCACCCACTTCATTGGCTCCCAATATTGTACTTGTGAGTCATGCAAGCCGGTTGTCACCAGTATATTAGGGTAGTGTTGCGCGCTAATATTATCGTACGGTGAATACGCTTCAATAATCTCGTAAAAATGGGGGTCGTTTGGGTTACCCCATTCATCATACTCATTTGTTGTAAGCGGAATGCTTTCATCTAACATGGTGGTGAGCACATCTAAAAATGGCACATGACAGCCCACTCCACAGTAAAGTTCAGGCGCTTGATTTACCACAGCTCCCATTAATAACCCCCCAGCACTGCCACCAGAGGCAAACACTTTACTTTTGTTGCCGTATCCTTGCTCAGTGAGCGCTTTGGTTACATCTATAAAGTCATTAAAGCTATTTTGTTTATGCTGTTTTTTACCATGTTCGTACCATGAACGCCCTAGCATTTCACTACCACGCACATGCGCAATCGCATAGACAAAGCCACGGTCGAGTAAGCTAAGTGACGTACTCGAAAAACTAGGATCTATGGTGATCCCATACGCGCCATAACCATATTGAAACAACGGATTTGAACCATCTTTTTTAAAGCTATCTTTACGATATACCAACGACACCGGCACTTTTACCCCATCTCGAGCGCTTACCATAAGTCGCTCTGACTGGTAGTCATCTGCGTTAAAATCACCGAGTACTTTTTGTTGTTTAAGTAAGGTTTTTTCACCGGTGGTTAAATCAACATTATAAAGCGAGCCAGGAGTCGTTAAGCTCGAATAGTAAATGCGTGCATGGGTTACACTTGGCTCTGGGTTCATCGCAATAGCGGCGTAGTAACAAGGATCATCAAACTCAAGGTTCATTCGCTCGGCGTTTTTATTAACCACAACAAAACGTGCCTGGCCTTGTTCGCGCTCGCTAAGCACTAAAAAGTCGTTAAATAATTCAACGCCTTCTAATAATACATTTTCACGATGAGGGGTATGTGTTTGCCACTGGCTTTTATCAGCAATGGTGCTGCTTGTCGCGGTCATTAATCTAAAGTTTTTAGCTTGCCAGTTAGTCACTATATAAAAAGTATCACCAAGCTTATCAATATCAAATTCATGGCCCTCTTCACGCGGTATTAAAGCAGTAAACTCACCTTTAGGCTGATTGGCGTCAAGTATCCACATGTCGTTAGTTTCTGTGCTAGCTAAATCAATAATAATTAAGCTTTCATCACGACTTTTACCTAAGCCCATAAAAAAGCTGCTGTCTTGCTCTTCGTATACCAACACATCTTGGTGTTGCTCACTCCCTAGCTCATGTCTAAAAACTTGATAACCCAATAAAGTTTTTAAATCCTTTTTTACATAAAATACGGTTTTATTGTCGTTCGCCCAAACAACCTGCCCCTCGGTATTTTCAAGTACATCGTCGAGCATTTTATTATTGTTCAAATCTTTAAAGCGAACCGTGTAAATACGTCTGCCGTCAATGTCCTCAGAGTATGCCATTAATTGCTCATTGGGGCTCAGCGCCACTTCCCCTAGCTCATAAAACTCATAGCCGTTGGCAAGTTCATTAACATCAAGTAGTAACTCTTTATCAGCCATTACCATACTGCTGCTGCGATAATGGCGTGCATATTCATCATCTCCGCGAACCTCTGAGTGATACCAATACAGGCCATCTTTTACCGGTACAGTGTTATCATCTTTTACAATACGGCCTTTAAGCTCTTCAAATAATGCACTTTGTAATGGCTTAATGGGGGCTAACTGCTCATCACAATAGGTGTTTTCTTGTGCTAAATGCGCGAGTATTTCGGCATTTTGTCGTTCATCATCGCGCATCCAATAATAATCATCACTACGTGTTTTTGCGTGAGTTGTCAGCGCATGAGGTTGCTTTTTAGCAATAGGAAAATTAGGCAATAAGCTTAAAGAATAATCAAAAGAAGACACAAAAAAAACCGCTTAAAAAATAACAATGGCGGCCAGTTTATCATAAAAATAAAAAAGCCCACTCATAGTTGAGTGGGCTAAAGCGGTATAAATTCGATAACTAAAAACTACGTGCATTTTATTGTTGTCGTTATACCTAAGGGAAGTTGATTTACTGTATTTGCTGCCAAGCCATAGTCCAGCTTTCGCCAACTCCAGGCTCAAACATAGTTTTATGCTTATCTACACGGCAAAACTCGCTAAATGGCCATGCCTTACACTGGTATATATGCCCAGTTTTTGGCTGTAGTACTTTGGTGCCCGCACTATACATATCACCATTTTGAGGATAAATTGCGTCGTATCCGAGGCTATTTACAACAACTAATTTTTTATTTTTTTCAGCGCGATTAAAATGGACCACCGCGCTACAAATACCACTACTTTCAAGTGCAAATATTTTGTTATGTCGATACGCAACAACCAATCCTTGCTCTGTCATTCTGCCAGCGCACACCAGCGGAATGTGCATATTAATATGCTCAACTACCAGTAAACTCCAGGCATGGGGTTCACCCTGCTCTGGAGAGAGTATTTCATAATCAAAAGCTAGCTGAGATAATTCGCCATGCTCATCGTAAAAGCTCACACTAACCGTATCACCAACAAATAGCTGGCTATACTGATCCAGTCCAAGACAACCAATAGTTAACCATTCTCCACACGCTAATGATGAATGTATAAACACTGCAACACCTTAAAGAATCAAACGTCGCCCATATCATATGGCTTACAACAGGCAAACTAGCTCGTAGGCTAATATGCGTTAACCAATATCGAATGATTTTAATTCGCAATGTTGCAACAATCAAACAAAAGAATGTAATCAAAGTTTAAAAGTAGTACTTAAGTTTAAATTTGCAAGAATAAAAAAAGCCAACCGATTTAACGGTTGGCTTTTTTATTCAACTGCATGATATGTGTGGTATTAACTCACACTCACCTTTTTACTTGCAAACGGGCGTTTAATTAGCGCCCCAATATCAGTTAAAATAATATACAAACACGGCACCAAAATAAGGGTGATTAGTGTTGCAAACATAACAGCAAAACCAAGTGCTACCGCCATCGGTATTACAAATTTAGCTTGTAAACTAGTTTCAAACATAATCGGTAATACGCCAGCAAAGGTAGTAATTGAGGTAAGTAGTATGGGTCTAAAGCGTGCACAGCCTGCTTCAATAACCGAATCTTTTATACTAATACCAGCACGACGCGCCTGATTAATGAAATCAGTCATTACTAATGAGTCATTAATAACTACCCCAGCCGCGGCAATTAAACCAAAGCCCGACATTAAGCTAATGTCTAAGCCAAACCAAAAATGCCCCCATATTGCGCCCGTTAAACTAAATGGAATAACCGACATTACAATTAATGGCTGAGAGTAACTTTTTAGCGGCACGGCAAGTAATATGTAAACTAAAATCATACCGCCAGCAAAAAATAGTAACTGCTCATTAGCTTGAGCTTGTTGTTCTTCAATTGCGCCACCGAGTTCTGACTTAACGCTTGGGTATTCATCTAGTAATTGTGGCAGTAGGTTTTCTTTTACTTGCTTAACCACTTCTCCAGGTTCAATCACTTCCTCATCAATATTGCCATATACATAAACAGTACGATAGCCGCCTTCACGACGAATATAACTAATACCTGGGGTTTCAGTTAACTCAACCACATCTCCTAGCAGCACTTCCCTACCTTGTGGCGTGGTGATAACCGCGTGTTTAAGCGATGAAAACGCTTCACGGGTAAGTTTAGGGTAACGTACCATCACCCGCACTTCTTCACCGCGGCGAATAACACGTTGCGCCTCACCACCATAAAAACTCGCACCTACTTGATTTGCAATTGAGGCCAAATCTAACCCTAAGTCAAAAGCGACTGGTTTTAAGCTCATTTGTACTTCTTTGCTAGCAGGGTCAATGGTAGAGCTTATGTCGAATAAGCCTTCTTGTTGCTGCAATAATCCAATAAAGCGACGCCCGGCTTCATTCAATGTATCAATGTCAGAGCCATACAGTAAATAGCCGAACTCACCGCCACTACCGCCGCCTCCACCGCCAACATCATCTTGAATAGTTAACGATTTAACACCTGCAATATTTGGCATAGCTTCACGCCAGCGGCGCGAAAGCTCAAAAGCATTATAAGGGCGTAAATCTTCATCAACCAATGGCGCTAGTAGTTGCGCCTCTGTACGACCTTGATTAAATACCAATACATCGCGAATCATTTTTTGCCCTTCTTCGCGCGCTGTTTGCTTATCTATTTCAAGCACCATGGCTTCGATTTGGCGAATAGCATTAATAGTTTGGATGTCTGATACGTTATCGTTCATCTCAAGATTAATTTGCGGGAAGTCATGCGGCACTTTAGGTGATGGGATCATTCTCACCTGATTAGACGATATTAACGCAAAGGTGAAAATTAATAGCGCAACAAAACTAAATAGCACCGTCCAACGCCACTTTATACAAGTAACAATAAACTGCCTATACGGCCCATTTACAAAACCAAAAAAGCGCTTATTAAAGCGCGCTCGCCAACCGTCAGGGTTAATAGGAGAAAAGTGAGTATGCGCAATGTGTGCCGGTAATATCAGCTTAGATTCAATCAAGCTAAATATTAGGCATAATATTACCACCACTGAAATACCTATAAAAAAGGAACTTTCAGGCCCGCTTGAAAGCGTAAATGGTGCAAATACCGCAATGGTTGTTAGTACACCAAAGGTGGCAGGGGTTGCCACTCGTTTAGCGCCATTAACTACATTAACAACACCGCCGCCTTTTTTTTCTATTTCTGTGTAAGCACTTTCACCTATGACTATGGCATCGTCTACCACAATCCCCAGCACCATAATAAAGGCAAATAAAGACACAATATTAATCGTGATACCAAATAATGGCATCAGCATCATCGCACCTAAAAAGCACACTGGTAAACCAATCATTACCCACAGTGCAAGCTTAAAACGTAAAAATAACGAAAGCATAAGGGCAACTAAAATTGCACCTTGCAGTAAATTAGCTTTCATCATGTCTAAGCGCGCATTTAGGTAATAAGTAAAGTCCATTAATGGCTCTATACGTACACCCAATGGCAGTTCTTTATTTTTTTGATCAATATACGCTTTAACCGAATCAGCCACCGGAATAATATTTTGATCTTCTGTGGCTTTTACCGATAAATAAACCGCATTTTCGCCATTAAATTTAAAGTAACGTTCACCTTCAACAAACTGATCTTTGATAATAGCGATATCTTGTAGCAACACTTTGGCACCGTTCGCGCCAATTTTTACCGGAATTTGCCTAAACTCTTCACCAGAATAAAACTGATTTTCTACTCGAACCGAAATAACGCCAGCATCAGTTTTTAGTTGTCCGGCTGAAAAATTAGCCGAATAGCGACGTACCGCATTTGCTACATCCGATAAAGTTAAATTATATTGGCGAAGTGTGTCTGGCTCTATTTCTATGGCAATTTCATCCAATGGCACATCGTTTACCACTAAAGATACATTCGATAACTGCAGTAGTTCGTCTTCAACCTGGTTCGCTATTGGCTTAAGCTCATTTAACGGTAAGTCGGCAACTAATGTCATACCAATTACATCTTGGCGAAACTCTATTTGGCTAATGGTGACTGGTTCCATTCCCGCAGGAAAAGTCGCAATACCATCAACTCGCAGTTTTACTTTATCGAGAACGTCGGTAAGTTCTGCGTCGGTGTTAATTTCAAGGGTGGCAGAACCGCCATTACGAAATGCGCGATACACCCCTTTTTTAATTTCGGTAATATCTTTTAACGACTCTTCAACTTTTATTAAGATGCTTTCTTCAATTTCCTGTGGCGACGCCCCAGGGTAGTTTGCATTCACCGTAATATAGTTAACTTCTATATTCGGAAACATTTGTCGCTGAATAGTAAAATAGCTTATAAGCCCCATGACAATGATAAAAAACATCATCAAATTGGCAGCAACAGAGTTGTTAGCAAAATAAGCAATTAACCCTGTTTGTTTACTGGTATTGGGTTGCTCTGTGTTATTCATAACTCACCCTACCTTAAAGCTTTTCAATAGATGCATTGTCTGCTGCATCCGTACTTTTAGTCTCTGTCAAACTAGCTACCTTTACTGCCATCCCTTTTTGTGGATATTCTGGTAAGGTAGTAACAAGCTTGTCGTTGGCTTCTAAGCCATCACTGATATAGAAGTATTCACCTTCTTCACGAATTACTTTCACCTTGCGTGGCTCTAATTGCTGCTCATCATTAACTATCCATACAGTTTGGTTATTTACTAACTCTTGCGGTAAACGATAAATATTATTGAGCATAGTACCGGCAAAGTTTACTTGTACATAGGTGCCAAATTTAATTGCAGGTTGCTGGTTAGTAAGCCCATAAGGGTCTTCAATTCGAATCACTAGACTACTCATACGGGTCGCGTTATCTACAATCCCTAAGTCGCGATCTATCGCTGCTTGGCGAGTAAACCCATTTAATCCTGTTTTAATAACAGTTGCCTTTACCCCTTTAACGCGTTCAGGTAAAAACACACTATCAAAGCCTGCAATAGGAATAATCACCTCGGCCGTTTCAATATTATTCAGCTCGGCAACTTGAGCGCCCATAGTGACAAACTGACCAACACCTACATTACGACTCACCACTAGTGCATCATATGGTGCGCTCACTTCGCAATTATCTAAATCGCGTTGTGCCCTTTTTAATGCAGCTTGCGCCGATTTAACAGCGGCCTGCGCACTCAACACTTGTGGTTTACGTAAAAATAAATCTGTACGCGCTTTATTTGGGAAACGTTTTGCTTCATCTTCTGCAACTTTAGCTTGCGCTTGCTCTTCAATTAACATCGCTTGCGCGCGGGCAAGTTCAGCCTCGGCTTGCAAAACTGCGGCTTCGTAGTTATCTTTTTCAATTGTAAATAGGGTTTCACCGCGGCCCACAATCCCACCGGCTACAAAGCTCGGATGCCAGCTAACTACCTCACCGGATACTTGAGCTGAAAGCTGGGTATTTTCAAGCGGCTGCACTTCACCATAACTATTAATAATAACTTGATGATTATTTGCGGAAACGGCTTCAACCTGCACCGTTGGACGGGTGTCTATGACTTCTTTTTTATCTGACTCTTTTGCAATCGCATTAATTGCAGCAAAACCGGCCACACCTAATGCCAATGCTACGAACGGAAAAATCCACCTAAGTACATTACCTTGCATCTTTTTTTACTCCCAAATTACTATTAGCACCATGATACCAAAGCTTAATGAAACATTAACGTGACATTTGTAAGCAACTGTTACAAAAAAGTATAGGCAAGGTCTTGCTCGATAAAGTATAAACCCTTAGAAAGCCTCGTGGATTCGCTCTATAAATGTATTGTTACAAATTTTTACCATTATAAATCATAAAGCTAAATACTTTGAGTTAGTATTTAGCAAAGATGCTGTGCGAAACCGCATGACACACCGTACAGTAAAATCATATTAACAACTACAAAAGACAAACTATGAAATTAACCGCACTTACCTTGGCGCTTAGTATAGCGCTTGGCAGTAGCTATACTGTTGCTGCCGAAAAAAAAGAAGAAAAAGAGCCACACACATTAAGTGAAATGATTGAAGGCCAAACCGAATTTGTTGGCATTTTTAATCTTTACCAAGATAAAAAAACCGGCGACCACCTAATGGTAATTAACGAGTCACAACTCGATACTCCTTTTGTTTATTTTGCACACACCATTGACGGCGCGACTGATGCGGGCCACTTTCGTGGCGCGTACCGTGAAACAAAGTTAATCGAATTTAGAAAATACTTTGATCGTATCGATATTATTAGCAAAACCCCGCGCTACTTATTTAACGAAAATAGTGCGCTAGCTAAAGCCAGCGAGGCAAACATTAGCGAAGCAGTACTTGCAAGTATAAAAATAGAAAAGCAAGAAGAGGGTAAAATAGCCTTTAATGTTAACAAGCTATTTTTAAGTGAAGCCCTGCATAAAGTATCGCCAACACCTAATCCGAACGATAAAAATGCTAAAAAGCGTTTTAAAGTAGGTAAATTAGATGATAAAAAATCACGTATCATCAAACAGCGCCCATACCCTAACAACCTAGATCTGGTGGTTGATTATGTTTTTACTAATAGTAGCCCAACCGTTCGAGGCTCAGGTGCGATAAGCGATCCACGAAGCGTGTCAGTAAAAGTACAGCATTCATTTGTGGCTTTACCTGAAAATAGTTATCAACCTCGCCTTGATGATGCGCGCATTGGTTATTTCACCAATCAGTTTGATAAAATGACATCAACTGACTGGGCGCCATATCAAGATGTAATTAAGCGTTGGGATCTACAAAAGAAAGATCCAAGTGCTGCACTTTCAGAGCCAGTAAAGCCAATTACTTGGTGGATAGAAAATACCACGCCTATTGAGTGGCGAGATACAGTACGTGACGCTGTACTTGCTTGGAATAGCTCATTTGAAAAGGCTGGCTTCAAGAACGCACTGGAAGTAAAAGTACAACCTGATGATGCCGATTGGGATGCTGGTGACATTAACTATAATGTACTGCGTTGGACTTCATCGCCTAAGCCACCTTTTGGTGGATATGGACCAGCATTAGCTAACCCGCTAACCGGTGAAATTTTAGGCTCAGACATTATGCTTGAGTTTGTATTTATGAAAAACCGCTGGATATACGATACGCTTTATACTCAAGGCACTATGAGCCATACCCAACCAGGAAGCAACACTGAGCTTAATTGCTCTTTAGGTCATGAATTACAACAAAACCTAATACTTGCAAAAGGCTTAGCGAATGGCGCTGATATTGAAGATACTGAAATGTTACGCCAAGGCTTAACTCAGCTGGTTTTACATGAAGTAGGGCATACTTTAGGTCTTAATCACAACATGAAATCTTCTATTTTGTGGGATGAGAAAGAAGTTCACGACAAAAGTAAAACCCAAGGTATAGTAACCGGCTCAGTAATGGACTATGCGCCAGCAAATATAGCGCCAACGGGTGTGACTCAAGGCGATATTTTCCAAACTAAACCCGGTCCGTACGATGATTGGGCAATAAACTACGGCTATAGCGCAGCACTTAAAGATGAAGCAGCAGAACAAGCTCGTCTTGATAAAATACTTGCTCGCTCAAGCGAACATGCGCTTGCCTTTGGTAATGATGCCGACGATATGCGTGCACCAGGTCGCCATATAGACCCTCGCGTGATGATAGGTGACTTGTCGTCTAACCCTGCAGCTTACGGGGCAGATAGAATGGCCCTGATCAATACACTCTTTTCAGAACTTAAAGATAAAGCCACAGTAAAAGGCGAGTCTTACCAACAGCTTGTTACTTCTGCTAACAGCCTATTTGGCCAATACCGTGCACAAGCAGGCGTGGTATCTCGTCAAATTGGTGGGGTTTATGTAGAGCGTGCTGTCGTAGGTGATGAAAATGCAGCTAAGCCTTTTACACCGGTGCCACTTGAGCGCCAAACCCAAGCAATGGCTATTTTAGCTGAGTATGTGTTTGCTCCAAATGTACTGCAAAGCATGCAGCCTTTGTATAACTTTATGCAGCAGCAGCGTCGTGGGTTTAATCATTATGGTAAAAACGAAGACCCTAAACCGCATAAAATGATTTTAGGCATGCAAAAAGGTGTGTTAGCGCAACTACTGCATCCTGCTGTGTTACTACGTATTTCAGACACTGCTTTATATGGAAATGAATACAGCCTTACGCAATTTATGGAGGATTTAACTGCAAGTATCTTTGTTGATAACAAAAACGCTAATTCAATCAGTCATAACTTACAGATTGAATACGTAAATCAGCTTATTGCAATTGCAGGCTTAGAAAAAGCAAGTAAATACGATAACTTAGCGAAAACAGCCGCGCTATATCAGCTAACTCAAATAGCCGATCAAGATGTTGCATGGGGTGCAGACACCGCAACCAAAGCACATAAAAAGTATATTGATCGCTTAATTAGCAAAGCGCTAGAAGCGTAAATAACACTGACTAAACCAAGGCCACGTTTTACGTGGCCTTTTTTACACTAATTCAAAGGTAAATAGTACCTTTTAGGTATCTTACCGCATGACCCGTTAATGTCACTGTTGTACTGCCCACTTCACAATGTAACTTCCCACCCCGTTGTGAGGCCTGATAAGCACTTAAAGAGTTTTTGCCAAATTGTTCTGCCCAATAAGGGGCAAGCCCGGTATGAATTGAACCGGTCACAAAGTCTTCATCACCACCACTGGCAGGCCAAAAATAACGAGAAATAAAGTCATACTCAACACTCGGTGCTGTTGCAACCACATCTAATGGGGCTAATTTTTTTAGTTGTTCATTGGTTGTTTTCAGATCTACAACCTGCTGCTCATTATCATAAATAGCAAAATAAGCTTGGCGGTTTTTCAGCACTTTAATAGGTTGTATAGACAGGCCAGCTAATAAAGCATCAGGGATAAGCTGAACCTCTTCAGGGGCTTGTTTAGGAAAGGTCATAGCAAAGCTGCCATCGTTATTTTTATTAACAATCAGTTTGCCCACCGCCTCTGCGCTAAAGCGCACCTGCGATATACTATGTTGCTCACAAAGCACATAGGCCGCAGCCAAAGTAGCATGGCCGCAAAAATCAATTTCCATTAACGGCGAAAACCAACGTATCGCAAAGCTTCCATCAGCCAACTGACAAGTAAAAGCAGTTTCAGATACGTTATTTTCAGAAGCGATATTCAGCATAAGATCATCACTAAGCCACGACTCTAGTGGGATCACAGCGGCATAGTTACCTTTAAACAGTTCACTGCTGAACGCATCGATTTGATGGATAGTTAATTTCATAGTGGGCACTTTTTATTTATTGGTCACTCAAAGTGCCACAAATGAAATTAACGGTCACTATAATTTTATGCCAACACAGGACGTACGCGATAATACTGCATACACGCAAACTGCACCGCATTAGTCAGTAATATCATAACAAACATTAGTATATGCGAAGTACTTTGCACAGGCATAGCAAGCTCTGCAAACAAACCACAGATACCAGCTATAAATTGTAAACTAAAATAGCGAGCACTAAGGTTACTAATATTCCCTGTGCGAAGTGTTTTGTAGGTTTGTGGCATAACTCGTACTGAACTCATGATTAAGCCCACATAGGTTAAGCCATTAAGTACCACAGCGGTATCTAAGTTGGGGTTAAGTAACAACAAAAATGGCAATAACGAAAAGCTAAGCATGCCAAGCAACTGCAAATTTTGACGCTTAGCGGCATTATAGCGAGCAAAAAAGTATAAAATTAGTCCGCTTAAAAAGCCTGTCGCAAAAAACGGCAAAGCAATATAAAAGCGAGCAAAGTAAAGATTGTAGCTAATAAAGTACACACTTTGCGCTAAACCAAATGTCATCATTAACAGTGATACACCTGATACACTGCGGTTTTTTATAATTTTATTGAGTAACGGTAAAAAACTAAAAACCAAAATAAATACTGACAAAATAGGCAAATAATACGCCAAAGCAAACCTCGCTCGTTACATTGTTGTTAATGAAAAGGAAGAAATAAAACATTTTTTAAACATTTGTTTTTAAAGGCTTTATTCATGTGCGCGCATTGTAGGACTGGCTAGCTTTTATACAAGCTTCACACCAACTTTAATTTCCTCCTGTGGCAACCTGAGTATACAAAAACCGTTACTAAAACTTCACAGTCTCACCCTTTTACAATTGCAACACAAATGATAACTGTTATCATACGCATATCTACAGATTAACATGCAAGCCTAAGTAATGAGAAAAACACTGTTTAAAGTTCATAGTTGGTTGGCGCTAATTGCCATTATTCCGTTAATTGTTATTAGCATTACTGGCAGTGTTTTAGTGTTTAAAAGTGAAATTGATGGCCTACTGATGCCAGATAAACACTTTGTGGTACAGCAACAAGCTGCACGTTTGCCTATGGACTCATTAATAAATAAAGCCGAAGCAGCCTTTCCTGAATATGTAGTAGGAAGCTGGGAGCTTTTTAATAACAGCACCGCTGACCGGCTTTATTTGGTTAAGCGTGGAACTGACGATTGGTATAAGTTGCATTTAGACCAATACACAGGAGAGGTTTTATCAGAACCAGTAAGCACCACTCATTATTTTACTGACTGGTTTTTAGAGCTCCATTATACTTTTTTACTTAACGACTTAAAAAGCTTACCAGGGCAAACAGGTACCGTATTAGGCTTCTTTTTTGCTCTATTTTTATTAACTTTAGGTATTACTGGCTTAATTATTTACCGCAAATTTTGGCAGCGACTATTTAGCGTACGCTGGCGAGCAACTTTGCAGATAGTACTAAGCGACATTCATAAAATGACTGGAGTATTAGGTTCACCTATCCTTATCGTTTTAGCGATTACCGGTGGTTATTTTAATGGCGCTGTGTGGTATCACGAAGTAATAGAACACGCAGAAGAAGAGCACTACACTATTGCAAATAAATTATATAGTGACGACATTTCTTTTGAGCGCATTCTTAATGATAGTAAGCTGCAAATACCCACTTTTAACACTACTTTTTTAGTTTTCCCGCGAGAGCCTGATGAAAATATTACTCTTTATGGCGAAGTAAATACCAGTAATCCACTTACCAGTGAATACGCCAATACCATAACCTACAATAAGCAAACAGGTGAACACATGGCTAACTGGGATATTCGTGAAACCGGAGTTGGTTGGCAAGTAATTGATAGCTTTAGAAAACTACACTTTGGCTATTTTGCTGGGCTTATCAGTAAAATACTTTGGTGTATTGTTGGTCTTAGCCCTGTATGGCTGGCTGGTACAGGCTTTTATTTATGGCTTACACGCCGTAAACGTAAAAAGCAATCACACAAAAATCGCTTAAGTAAGCATCGCACTGTAAGTGCTTGATTATAAAGTCACCTCATTGTAATCTTAAAAGTCACAGTGAGGTGATTTATGAAATATCTAGTTTTTACACTTAGCTTTTTTTTAGCTGCATGCAGTAGCACTCAACCAGCAGTGCAAATTAAAAAGGTACAGCTTACACAAGTAATTAACCACTCTCTTTTCAAGCGTGTTGAAACCCCTAATGAACACAGTGTTTTTGAGCTTCCAGAACCTGAAAAAGAAAAGTTTTTAGCTTATGCACAGAAGCGCTTAAATGAGATACGTGCTGATGAAATTGTTTTTAACTACCTAGAAAACCAGCTTACCAACTTTAAGTATCACGGTGATACACTAACATCCAAACAAACTATTGAACGCTCACAAGGCAACTGTATTAGCTTAGCTATATTGACACAAAGCTACGCCACGCTTTTAGATCTTGACACCAGTTTTCAAGAAATGACCAGCGAACCTGTGTATGCCAAAGAGGGAAGTTTAGTTTACATAGCCAACCATTTTAGAACCAAAGTTTACGCACCGGAAGAAGAAACTGATGATAACTTTATTGTATTTATTCGCCCAGGCACTTTAATAGATTACTTCCCAACCCGCGGCAGCTTTTATGCTGGCAGCGCCACCTATAATGATTTACTCAATAAGTTTTACAGCAATTTAGCGGCGGAGGCATTAGCTAAAAATAAACTCAATACAGCCTACTCTCTTATTTTGAAAGCTAATTCTTTTACTCCTAACGATCCTGAACTGTTCAATATTACGGGTATATTACATCGCCGTGCAGGCGATTTAAAAAGCGCTCAACTGATTTACCAAACCGCACTAAATAGAAACGATATAAGTATAAACTTAATCAATAACTATCGGCTACTCGCAAAAGATCTTGGCAATACAGAGCTAGAAAAACAATTAACAAGCCAATTAATTAATGAAGAAAAAGACCCTTACGAGCTATTGGTTATTGCTAAAAACAATCTGCAAGAAGGAAAGGTAACTCAAGCTAAAAACCACCTTGAGTCAGCAATTGCAAAAGCCCCATATATATCAGAGCTTTACTTAGAGCTTGCAAAAATTCGTTATCAACAAGGTAAGTCTAAACAAACACAAGCCTTGCTTGAACAAGCCATTAAATATGAGCGAGACAATGAAAAGCTCAATATATACCAAGCAAAGTTAGCATCGCTTACTAAGCCAAAGTAGGTTGCTTTTGGGTAATACATATTTAAAAGTGTATTACCCATAATATTAAAGAGAGTAGTAAAAGCTTAACCACGCGCGCATTTCATCTTCAAAGCTGTCACCTTCAACACGCGACAGCCCAGCATTAAAAGTTAGGTCGTTTACGCCTGCAGGCCCCATCCCAAAGCTAAAATCACCTTGGTATTTTAAGCCATAACTTTGTGCATAAACGCTGTTGTCTAATTGATGTTGCTTGTAATAAAGCCAAGGCATGCCTTCTTTAAAGCTGATGCCACCACCATAACCTTGGTAACGCTCTGCAGTTGCACTGTAATAAGGCAGTTCAGCAGCAAGCACAAACTCGCTACTTTGTTGCTGATTAATCAGGTTAGAGCTAAACCCACCTAAAGCTAAAACACTATCGTCTCGCTGTTTTTGTTCAAAGCTCACAAACATGGGAATATTAAATGCTTTACCAAATACTTTTGTTGCCAAGTCATAACCTTGCCAATGACTATTGTGATTCCGCCCATCATAAATACTGGCATAAATACTCTGCCCTATGGCAAATGATTGGCGGTCATGTTGCCATTGCTGAGCAATACTCAACCGTGTCCAATTTTTATGGCTATTTTTATAATCTGTATAGTTATAAGCAAGCTCTGGGGTTAACTGAAGCTGGCCAAATTTCAATGGATGGCTTATTGCAACAAAACCACCTCGGGCGTCAATATCAGCGTTTAAGCTAGGTTGATATTGATGTGATGTACCCAAATTATAATCAAATAGCGCAAGCTTAAACTTTGTATTTAACGCATTGTATTTTGCTTGTACAAAGCCTCCATGTAATGCACCGTCATGCAAATCAATGTTATAACCCGCTTGTAAATCAAGTTGCTTTAATAAGTCGCTACTTTTTATACCTACGCTTAGCAAACTGGTTGACGCTGAATAATACTGTGATCCCAAGGCAAACGTCGCTTGCTGATCAAGTACTGCGTAATCGCTTTGCTCTGCTGTCTCATCGGTATATATTTTTGCCGGTGGCAGAGTATGCTTATTTACCATCAACAATGGAGCTTCACTGTTTACAGCGAGTTCCGTCACGGCTGTGCGGTCTTTTGTTGTTAGCGTTTTTACATCAGGGCCATCGGCATTAATAGAGAAATAAAGTAGTGAACCATCTTCAGTCTCAATCGGGTATGCAAGCGCTTCTTGCCCGTTAGTTAAGCGGGTGAGGGTATTATTTTTTATATGATAATTATAAATATCAGTTTTATTATTTAGGCCAGCAACAAAATAGATAGACTCCCCATTTTGACTAAAACTCGGCTGGCTTAAATATTGATACCCATTAGGCATTGGGACTGACTGCCTAGTATCACCGCTCAAACCTTGTATATACAATTGCCAATTTTCGTTTAATGACGCTGATAAATAAGCTAATTTTGTTTCATCGGGGCTTAGGGTCGGGTAATCGTACGTCGTTTTTAAGCTCTTGGTAAAAAGTGGCGTGATTGCTTGTGTATTAAGATCGACTTTTACTAATTCAGAATACCCAGCTCTTATTTGCTCACCGTAAAGTGTTTCACCATTGCGGGTAACACTAAAACGACGAATACCAGCCAGTTCAGTGAGTTGTTCGACGTTGCCAGTATCTATGTTATAGCTAAAAATGTCAGACACTTTGTTATAAGTCCCCGACTCCTCACTACTGTAGGCATTAAAATAAAGAGTGTTATTGCCTACCCACTGCGGATTGGCAATACCTGCTCGATTTATTTGATTTAATATTTGTTTTTGTTCGCGCTTAAATACACTTGGCGCAGTATCAGGAATATCCTTAGCATCATCTTCAAGTAATTGCTTTTGTGCTTTAGTAAATTGCTGTTGCGCTTTAGTGTTGTCTTCAGTGCTATAAATTATGAGCTTGGTATTACTTTTTTTATCACGCTCCACTATGGCAATTTTGCTGCCATCACCAGAAAGAGCGGGGTTGCTAGCGTATAAATCAAGCTTTAACCAAAGCTTGCTATTAAGTGGTGACTCGGTTTGCTCTTGTTGCATTGCTTTGTAAGTGAACTCAGCAATAAATCGACGATATAGCTTGGCAGCGCTTTGCCCGAATACACCAGAAAATGCGTCGTCAAAATCTCGAGGCTTAACCGCCCGCATACGAACCCATACATTATCGACCAGCTGCTCTGAGTAATTTTGCTCTAGCCAGTATAAAAAACGACTTCCCATTAAATACGCCATGGAGCCCGCCATAAAGCCTTCATCACTATTTAGTTGCCCATAGGTCGGAAGCGCTCCTTGCTGAGCAAACTCCCTGAGTATTGCCTCAGAATAGTTATCAAAGAGCCGCCCTCGCCCTGTCATTTTAGACTCAATTAAGGTGGCGTATCCTTCAGCTACCCAGCGCGGTGTGTCACCATAGGTTAAATCGTAAAGATCCCATACCCCTCTAATTTTTTGTTGCCACTCGCTGCGAGTCGGCTGCGCTAAATGAACTAAGTGAATGTACTCGTGCAGCACTAGTAATTGCTGCCAGCCCGATGAGTTTGAGATTACTGTGTCCGATTGTGGTGGCGTAGTAAAAAGCGCCATAACAGGATTATTAGAGGTTGGTAAGGCAAAGCCATTAGCTGCATTTAAAGGATCAAATACCACCACATCGACGATTTTATCAAGGGCACGGTTTTGTTGCTCAAGCACTTTTGTACGGACAATCTCCAGCTCCACCGCGGTCGATTTAGCAAAATCAGTATGTTCACTGCTAAAGTGAACATTAAAATGCTCAGTATGAATGGTTTGCCAATTGGCTGCGAAGCTTGGTGCAGCCAGTAATAAGGCTGATGCAATGAGTGACTTTTTCACAATAATCCCTTAAATAGTGCTTTTAATAATGCTTAGAGTATTATTAAAAGGGAAAAACGGGCAGTAAAAAAGTGTAATAAAGCATGTGCAAATGTGTATTTACACCTGCCTTATTATTTAACCTGAACTTTAGTTATTTTCAACAAGGGAAGTTACATCCAACTACGAGAATCTGACTCAGCCTGCATAAGTGTAAAATCTATAATGAAGTCAGCATCTTGCTGTTTTAAATATGGGACATACGCACCGCCTGCAGCAAGTTGTATATACAGGCTTTTTAAGCCAGAGCGACGCATAAAAAAAGTGCTCACACTGCGAGCGCTTTGTGCTTTGTACAGCTCAAATACTCGGTAATGCACGCCAATCATACCTTTGCGCACCACCATATAAAAACGCCCATCTTGTTGATGAAGGTAATACCCATAACGTTTATATGATAAAAACACTAACGCGGCTAATACCAAAAATAATGCTAATGAAATTAATATATTAAGTTGCATAAAGCTAACTAAAAACCCAGAAGCAACGCTCGGTAGCAAGGCATAAAACACCATATTTTTATATAGCAACGCCCTTTCTACTGCTTTGAATGCCAACTTTTTACTGTTAAACCACGGATAAATCCACTGACACACATTATCAACTTGCTCCTGCGTGAGCACAGGTAACACTAAGGTTTGTTTATTCTTTTTCGCCATATTTGCAGCACCGCCGCTGCTGGCTTGCAAACATTCCACTGTAAAGCGCTTTAATAGCCTGGCAACTAGGTTTTGCTTAATAACTATAGATTGTACTTTATCTAAACTAATTGACAGTTGATGGCGCTCTAACAGCCCTGCAATACGTTTAAATTTATTATTTTTAAAGTAAAGCTGATAGTTATAAAAGCGAATGAGCGACATAGTCACCGATAAAAACACCGCAATAAATACCAACACAATAATTAAAGTAATAACCGCAAATACCGCTGCATTAGCCATCATACCGAGCTCTTGCTGATAAAAACCCTCTATTTTTGTTATAAACTGCTGCTCTAAAAAATCGATAGCCACATTTATAAAGGGAGCAATGGCCGCAAGCGCTAAAATTGCCATGTTCGACATTAAACCAAACTTAGCTATTTCTTTATTTGAAATGAATAAACTATTTTCATTCTGATTTTCAGCATGAAGCTGCGCTGTATTAGCCTCCTCGGTTGATGGTTGCTGCTGCGCTTTATAGTCAAATACCTGTTTGCGCATTTGCTTGGCATAATCACTGGTTACTCCAGGCAATACAGCTTCTTGGGCAACACTGCCGGCAGCATCAAAAATGCAATTAACTAAGCCTACTGGAGTAAAATAAAAGGGTTCTGCTATGTTTACATTTTGCACCCGAGAAAACTTTAAGGTGAGTCGCTCTTTTTTAAATACGCCTTTATTTAGTAAAATTTCATGCTCGTCAGTAATACAAAAACGAAAACTGCGGTAATACAAAAAACAATAGACGAGCAATGAAGTCAGAGCAATCGTGAGCCCAACTTGCCCCCAAAATAGTTTATTTTCTACTTGGGTAACAAAAACCACCAACACGGGCAGTAAATTAAATAAGCCATCTTTGATAAACCGCACACTAAAATGCATCACAAAATAAGCCAGTGCCCAGGGCGACACTTTTTGCCAATTAAGTGAAGATGACGTTATTTGTGTAGCATCAACACTCACTGGCAGTAGCCTCGCTTGTGGTTTCATCGTGGCGATAGCTTTGTACAAATTGACGAATATTTTTGCACTTTTCGTGGGTCAGGCCGCTAATTTGTAAATCAGCACTCATACCACCTGCGCTGTAAAGCCGTAAACTGGCTAAACCTAGTTTTCGCTCTATTGGCCCACGATGTATTTCAATATGCTGCACTCGTGCTAACGGTAAAATTGTCACCTGCTGCCAAATAATGCCTTTTTTAAAAGCAATATCATGGGTACGCAACGCGCTGCCCTGTAATTTTATGCTGAACACGCTATATAACATACACAGTAAAATTAATAGCGGAACAGCAACCAATAAGTAACCTTGCGCCATGGCTGCAAAATCTGTATTGAAATAACAAACTGCCGCTAGCACTAGGCAAAAAGGGATAAAAAATAACAACCAATTCAACTGTGCATGCAATAATGCTTTATCGGCAAGCGGTTCAAACTCTATGCTTTGATGTTGCGGTAGGTCGGTTATTTGTTGATTCGTAAACACGCTTCGCTCCATTGGACGTATTGGCTTTAACCAAGCCACTTTATTGTTGTTACTAAAGTATGGCTTTGTTTTGGCTCAAGCGTAACCGCATCTTCAAGTACATTCGCAGCCTCTAGGCATAACATGCTTTTATAATCATCATCGGCAAAATTTGATAGCCGCTTTGATTTTTCAATCCATGGGTTCCATAACACGCACGAGCGCGAGTTTTCTCTGCTAACACTGATCATCCCTTGAGGAGTATCAATTGTTTGAACTGCTGCGGCTTGGGTATAAACCATATCGGTTTCACGGGAAAAGTCGACCACATCATGTTGCTGATGAGGCCCTTGACCAAACTCTATATATTGTGCCCCTTGCAGGCCTGTCACACGGGTATTCTTAATATCTTGTGTTGGAAAGTAAGTATGCAGCGCTTGTGAATAGCTAAATGGTACATTGCCTAAATTACAGGTGGTTAAACGCACCTCTAATTGCTCAGATAAAATAAACTCAACCCGTAAAGAAGATTGATGCGGCCAAAAGGTAGAGTCTACCTGCCTCATGGGTAATTTTAGGCTAACCGTAACTTCGTCCTCGGTTTCATGCACTTCATCAGCTTGCCATACGAGTGTGCGAGCAAAGCCATGAGCTGGGAAGTCTGTATTTTCATGTTGACCAAACCAAGGCCAGCAAATAGGAATGCCGCCGCGAATACTTTTCCCTTCGCTAAAGGTTTCATCCCCAGACACCCACAATAATGGCAATTTACCTTTGGGTGTAAACTCAGTTATTTGCCCACCTTGTAAAAATATTTTCGCCTCACATTGGCGACTATTAATACTAATAAATTCTAAACCGCTATGTGTACGCTCAATACATACTGAGGGTGATAATTGCATTTTATTTCCTTTAACACTGAGACTAATTTTTAATACTTAACCTGAGTTCAGGTTACTTGTACACAAACAATAATGCATGCTTAAAGCATAAGCTACATAGAATAGTTATTTAAATTGAGTTAGTTACTATATTCTTATGCAAAATCAACGGTAAAATTACGACTAAAGCTTTACAACTCTGCCTTTCAACCTAGGGAAGGTTCACAAATAGAATGTTATAAGCATTTAATAAAATAAAGATAATAAATGCTATTTTAATTACTGATCAAATTAATAAAAGTCAATAAAAACTAATAATAGCTGGCATAAATAACATATATCATTTGAATTCAATTTATTTGATGTGTAACATTTCATGATTACGGCAAATCATTCGCCTTCCATGAGACAAACAAATGCAAAAATATGACGAGTTACTAGTTTCTTTACGCAAGGTGATCCGTGCGATTGACTTACATTCAAAGCAACTTAATAAAACAGCGGGTTTAACAGGGCCACAACTGCTTATCATGCAGGAAGTGTCTCAAACAGATGGTATTACCGCCAGCCGTATTGCGCAAAACGTCAACTTAAGCCCAGCAACGGTTACTAATATTCTTGACCGAATAGAGAGCAAAAACTTAGTAACACGTGTACGCAGTCAAATGGATAAGCGCCGAGTCAGCTTATACCTTACCGAACAAGGTAAGGAACTACTCGAAAAAGCACCTCAGCCATTACAAGAGCATTTTATCGAAAAATTTTCAGCACTTGCTGAATGGGAACAGAGTTTACTCCTTTCATCAATGCAACGTATTGCCGCAATGATGGATGCTGATAAGCTAGACGCTTCACCACTTTTAGAAGTCGGCGCACTGTTTCAAACTCCTAAAGAATAAAACGCAGTATAAAAATAATAAAACCCCTTTTATCGCCTTAAATGACTTAGCTGATAACATGTAACTAAGCCATTTAAGCTTCATTTTATCCTGTAATTAACTTACCTTTTACCGTTTAATTTATTAAATAGAGCTGGCGTGAACATAAAAAACGTTTTTATTTATTATAAAAATATCGGCTTTAAATTGCTGGGGTTACTGTGTGTATTACTCGGCATTATTGGTGTTGCCCTACCCGTTATGCCAACCACGCCGTTTTTAATTTTAGCCTTAGCCTGTTTTGCTCGCTCATCTAGCGCGCTTGAATCTTGGCTATTAAACCACCCTCGCTTTGGCACAACATTACAACATTGGCGCGCTCATCAAGTAGTTCCTGTAAAGGCAAAATATGCTGCGGGTCTAGGTATGCTAATAGGCTTTATATTTTTATTATACAGCAGCCCTCCAGCTTGGGTTATTGCCCTAGTTGCTGTGGTTGAAGTGCTGGTTTTAACTTACTTAATTTCTAAGCCCTCAACTCCACCTAAAAACTAGGGTCTGTATAAGCAAAATAAAGTGTAAAGTTTGGTAAATAAATTTGTAACAGCTAATGCAAATCATTATCATCCGTACAAATTAATTAAATTTGCACCTTTTATGCCCTTTGTTAATAAACGCGCTTTATATAGTACGAGTCGTGCTTTACATATCTATATTTCTACCGCTTTGTTTTTTCTACTTATTTTATTTTGTGTAAGCGGCATAGTGCTAAACCACGTTGACTGGTTAAAAAACGATAAAAACAACGGCCAAATTACCGCTGCAATTCCAGCTGAACTACTTACAAAAGCACAAACACAATTAAACACCCTACCTGCTATTTACCCCCAAATAGAAGCTTACCTAGCCAAGCAGTATGGGCTGAATAAAGTAAAAAGCATTGAGTGGGAAAAGCAAGATTCACTGGTCATGCTCGACTACCCATTACCTGCAGGCTACGCCTACGCAGAGTTTGATTTTATTAGTGGCGAATTGTTACTCGATTATCAAACTGGGGGGTTTTTAAGTGTAATTGGCGACCTACATAAAGGTCGTTACAGCGGTGAAGTATGGAGCTGGGTTATTGATATATCAGCAGTGCTGATGATCCTATTTGCCATCACCGGCATGATTATTTTATTTCAAAATAGAAAAAAACGCTTAGCAGGAATATGGATAACCGCATTAGGTGTAGCAACACCTATCGTTATTTACCTGTGTTGGGTGCCACAAATAAAAGGAGTGTCTTAATGTTTAAAGTTAAACCATGGCTAAGCATCACGCTGTTAGTCGCCGCGCTATTTCAAATTAATGCTCATGCACAATCGTCAAGGTTAGAAGTTGAATTAACCCTCGCCGATTTAAACGTGCAACCTTACCACCGACCTTATGTTGCTGTATGGCTGGAAACGCCAGAGCGTAAACACGTCACAACATTAGCGCTTTGGGTACAAAAAGCGGAATGGTTTAAAGACCTACGCCAATGGTGGCGCAAAGCCGGTAAAAGTAATGCTCAGTTTGATGGTGTCAGCGGCGCAACCAAGCGTGCCGGCACATATACAATTAGTTGGGATGGCAACGATCTAAACGGTAACCCTGTAACGCCCGGTAAATACCTACTTAATATTGAAGTTGTGCGCGAAGAAGGTGGCCGTGATTACAGCCGTATTGAGCTTGATTTAACTCAATCAGAGAAAATAACTATTGAAGGTAAAAACGAATTTACAACCAGCTTTATCACTGTAAGCGCTAGGTAGCCCCTACTTATCATTCAAATTTAAAGGAAAAATAATGAACGTTAATTTATCAAAAATTGCATTAATAGGCGCACTGAGTTTATCGGCGCTAGTCTCAACAGCGGCAAGCGCACATGCCCGTTGGTTACTACCTTCGCACACTTCGCTTTCTGGCGATAAAGCGCATTACGTTATGATTGATGCGAGTATTTCTAACGAAATGTTTGCACCAGATAAAGCCTTTAAGCCAAAAGAAAAAGGCGCAGAGTACGACGACACATTATTAATGGCACTTGCACCAAACGGCGAGAAAGTATCTGAAACCATTCGTGCTTATTACTTAAAGCGCAAGAGCTCAGCAGCAGTAAGCCTCAAAGAAGAAGGCACTTACCACATTGCTATGACGCAAAAGCCAATGTACATGACCTTCTATAAGGACGAAGAGGGTAAACGCAAACGTGTATTTGGTAAAAAAACAGATGCTAAATTACCTAGCAACGCTCAAGGCGTGCGCACCACTAAAGTTATTTCAACAGTAGATACCTTTGTAAGCCGCAACGGTACATCTAAGCCAGCCCTGTTAGGTTTAGGCTTAGAGCTAAGTGGCCCTACACACCCAAATGACTTATTTGTTGGTGAGCAAGCACGTTTTCAATTACTACAAGACGGAAAACCAGCTGGCGAAGGCATTGAAGTTAATATTTTAAGAGGCGATACTCGCTACCGTAACGAACGTGGCGAAGTAAAAGTAACCACCGATAAAAACGGCTTTTTTACAACAACATGGAACGCACCGGGTATCTATTTAATAGAAACCGCAACCGAAGTTGATGTGAAGGAAAAAGGCGTAGATTCGGGTCGTTATGCTTTATTTACAACGCTTGAAGTAGCCCCTGAGTAATTATTTAGGCACTTATTTAAACGTATTTTTAAGCCAAGTTTTTAACTTGGCTTTTTTCTGCCTATCACTTTTTTGCAATCTATCTTTTACTTTTATTGATTTCGTCACCATTCGCTACAAGATTACAACAGTAACGATCTAATCGTCTATAACGTACGTAAACAGTGGCCTTACTTATTAAAAACGTGAATAACATAGATGGTTTTTATCTTTGCACGTAGTTGAGCGCTTCTATATGATTCGCTCCTTTTTCAAACTCACCAAAACAACGACGTTCTTAAGGAACATTCATGACTTTTAAGCGTTTATCAGCTAATAAATTAGCACTTAGCTTGGCCGTAGCCTCTGCACTTAGCAGCTCTTTCGTTACAGCTAATGCAGCAGAACAAGATACCCAAGCACAAGAGAACATCGAAGTAATCTCAGTAACAGGGACTCGCCGTAGTTTGCGAAGTATTGCACAAAGCTCAGTGCCAGTAGATATTATTACTAGCAGTGACATGGTAAGCACAGGTCAACTTGAAATCAGCCAGGTTCTTGCTAACCAGGTACCCAGCTTTAACTTTCCAAGCGCCACTTTAGGTGATGGAACAGATCACGCAAAACCTGCTGTACTGCGCGGCTTAGCGCCCGATCACACTTTAGTGCTTATAAATGGTAAACGTCGTCACTCTGGTGCGCTTTTAAACTTAGCAGGTGTTGTAGGCAGAGGCTCTACCGCGGTAGATTTAAACATGATCCCTACATCAGCCATTAAGCGCGTAGAAGTACTACGCGATGGTGCCGCAGCGCAATACGGCTCAGATGCCATTGCCGGGGTGATTAATATTGTTTTAAAAGACGCCTCTGAAGGCGGCAGTGTAAGCGTAACCTATGGTGAATACGACACACAAATGGCGGGCGCACCTAACTTAGAAAGCGCCTACGCAGATGCAAACGGCGATCTTGCATTTAACCTAGGTGATGACCGCGAAATTAGCGATGGCGCAACACGCACTATTAGCGCTAACTCTGGATTTGCATTATCAGACAGCGGCTTTGTAAATGTATCGATTGAATACCGCGATAACAGCCCAACACAACGCTCTGGTTTTGATCCGCGTGAGCAATACAGCCGCCTTGACGATGGCAGCCTAGACCCGCGCGAATTTACTATTGACCGTTACAACCATCGTTTTGGTAAAGCAGACCTTGAAGATTATGCTTTATTTTACAATATGGGTTACGAGCTAGATAACAGCCTAAACCTGTATTCATTTGGTAGCTACTCAAAACGAGAAGGTAACTCAGGTGGTTTTTACCGCCGTGCACAAGACAGCCGTAACGTATTAGCACTCTACCCAGATGGTTTTTTACCGCAAATTGAAACCGATGTTGAAGACTACTCATTTGCCCTAGGCCTAGAAGGTGGAACAGGTGACTGGACATGGGATGTAAGTACCAACTATGGCCGCAACGACTTTGCATTTGGTGTTGTGAATAGCTTAAATACGTCTTTAGGTGCTACCAGCCCCACCGAATTTGATAACGGCGCACTAGTTTATGACCAATTTATAGTCAATGGTGATGCAAGCACAACCCTTGATTTAGGGTTACCTGACGACGTATTTTTTACTCTAGGTGCTGAATACCGCCACGAAAGTTATAAAATAGAACAAGGTGAAGAATCCTCTTACATTACTGCACTTGATAGCAATGGCAATCCAATTGCTGCCGGTGGCGCACAAGTACTTTCGGGTTTTGGTCCAGAAAGCGTAACCGATGAAAGCCGCCATAACGTTGCACTATTTGTTGAGTTTGACACCTACCTAACCGACAACTGGAACATGGTTTTAGCTAGCCGCTACGAAGATTACAGCGACTTTGGTAACACCTTTACCTCAAAGCTTGCAACACGTTACAGCGTAAACGAAAACCTATCGCTACGTGGGGCAATTAGCACAGGTTTCCGCGCCCCATCGCTTGCACAAAGCTCGTATCGCCAAATTTCCACCGTACTTGAAAACAACCAAGCGTTTGAAGTAGGCCTATTCCCAACAGATGCACCAGCAGCACAAGCCCTTGGCGCAAAACAGTTAGACGCTGAAGACTCAGTTAATTTAACAGCTGGCTTTGTATACACCCAAGGTAACTTTAGCTTAACGGTTGACGCCTACCGTATTGATATTGATGACCGTATTGTGCTCTCTGAAAACTTAAGCGGTGCCGCAGTACAACAAATTTTAACGGATGCTGGTGAGTTAAATACCGAAAGCGTACGCTACTTTACCAACGCAATCGACTCACGCACGCAAGGCGTAGACATTGTTGCAACTTACCTACTACAGTTAGATAACTTTGGCGACGTGCGATTAAACGCGGCAGCTAACTTTAACGACACCGAAGTGACACACGTTGACGATAATCCTGAACAACTAAACTCTTTAGGTGACGACTACGTTGTATTTGCACGCCGTGAAGTAGGTCGTTTTGAAGAAGGCACACCAGACAACAAACTGAATCTGTCGGCAGTGTGGAACTTTAACGAATGGCAAACAACGTTACGTGCAACACGTTATGGTGAAGTTGCCGATATTTCTACTACCGCCGATCGCGATGAATACCTAGACGCTAAATGGATAACCGATTTAGAAGTTGCGTATCGCCCTAACGATGAGTGGAAATTTGCACTCGGTGCCAACAACTTATTTGACCAATACCCGCAAGCCACGGTCGATAATATTGGTTACTCTACCTTTAGCCAAATATTTCCATACACACCGTATGCACCATACAGTTTAGATGGTCGCTTTTTATACGGTAACATTACCTACAGCTTTTAATTTGTATAATTAAAACTGGCGGTTAAAACGAAAAGGATGCTTTATGCATCCTTTTTATTAATAATTAGTAATTTTAACCACTAATTAGTCTTTTAATTTTCAACAAAAAACTAAATTCATTATAAAACAGACACTTAAATTTAGGCCCCATTTTTGCTCTAGTCTTGTTATATTAAATAATAACATCACACTAAAAGGACTAACCATGAGCTCATCAACTGTATCTACCATTGCTAAACCACTTTCACTAATTAGCGGTATTTTATTATTAAGTGGCTGCGTGTTTCATATTTCACCAAGCGTTGCGTCGGTAAAACAAACACAACAACTAACACTACCTAGCAATAATCTTGAATACCTAGACGTACTAAGCGGCGCAGGTTCACTTAAAATAATGGGCTCATCAACAGCAACCAGTATTAATGTTGACGCCACTATTTACACAGCCGATATTGACGACGAATACGAACTCACACTCGATCAAAGTGGCACTAAAGCAAAGCTTGTTGCCCAAAATACAAGTAATAATGGTATTAGCTTTTACAGCGGCCAATCGCCAAGCATTAATTTAGTGGTCACCGTCCCTAACAATCTTGAGCTAGATATTGATGATGGCTCAGGCGACATAACTATTAACGCCATGAAAAATAATATTGATGTAAAAGATGGCTCTGGCAGCTTATCAATCAATGGCGCTAAAAACCTAAACATAGACGACGGCTCGGGCGATATTTCTCTTCAAAGCATTACTGGCAATCTAGATCTTAACGATGGTTCGGGCAGCATTACTATTAATAACGTTAATGGCAATGCAAATATTGATGATGGCTCAGGCGATATGAATGTAAGCAATGTACGTGGTACATTAACTGTTGAAGACGGGTCGGGAAGCATATCAATACAACATATTAATGGCGCTGTCGACGTTGAAGATAACTCGGGCGACTTAACCATTGAACATGTTGATGCAAGCGTTACCATTGAAGATGGCTCTGGCGATATTCGCGTTAATCATGCTAAAGGGCTAACAATTACAGAAGCAGGCTCTGGCGATGTTAGCATCGATAATATCTCTGGTTCAGTAAAGCTAGACTAATATACTGAGCCCTTAATAAAATGCACTTAACCTTGGCTTAAGTGCATTTTTTTTGAAAGCCATTTTATAGCCCGCTAATAACCAACTAGTTCTGCATAACCTTTACCTTTAAAACCGCCTTGAGTTTTAATTCGCCCCTCCCAGTAGGGAATGCTCAATTGATTTCGTGAATCGGGGTTACGTGCTTCAATTACAATTGGCTCAAACCCTTTAACCTTGAGGTGCCACTTAACTGGGTAGGTTTTACTACTGGGCGTTGTTTGGGCTGTAAGCTCAGATGTTTTTAATACCTGTAAGGTCACGTCGTCATTTGCAATGGCGCGCACAATTCCACTTTGCGTAATGTGCGATGCACAGCAGTAGTCATAACTTTGTTGACCATTACGAATACAAAATGCCATTAAGCCCCCCTGTTTTTTATCATCAGCCTGAATGCTAAACCAGTCCCAACCATTTTGGGTAGGATCGATTAGCGCCGAAGACCACTCTCTGTCTAACCAAGCATCTCCAGTTACTTTAAAAGTTTTACCCGCAAATGTGATGTCGCCTTGGGCTTCTAAAAACGGATAGCTATAATAGTAAGAGGCATGCCCCTGGTGAGTCTTTTGGCTATAACCTTGCTCGCCATGTTTTACAAGTGGGCTATTAGCCAGCACCAGGTTAGCACTGTAATTTTCCTGCTGCGCCTTTAAACTGAGCGGTAAAAATGTTGCATCCTTACTTGCTAACTGCCAATCATCTAGGCGAGCTTCAAATGGCTGCGCTGTTATATTTACTTGTCCCGATCTGCCATATTTTTCGAACGCTTGATGCTGTGAATCGGTTTGTATTGCAAAGTGAGCAAAGTAAAGCTGTCCATTCCACCATGGCGACGCATCAGTTGCCGTGGCTTGCTCATCGACCGAGAGCCTAAATAAAGTCCATTGCACACCAAAGGTATCGCCATTATCTGCTTTTAAATTAGCCGTTACATACCACCATTCAATTCCTTGTTGGTGATGCGCCCCATGATCACGTGGAAAGCTCAGCCCTTGGTTTTTGTTTACAGGTTCACCAAATTGTTGTGCAAACCCGCTATGCATTAGTTTATTTTGATTTACTTGCTCTGCTTCGGGCTGGCACGCGCTTAATGCGCCAATAAAAATAAAGGTAACGGCTACTTTTAGTCTATTCATGTAAGTCCTATAGCTTGGCAACATTATCGGCAACGGCGCTTCGCGTTAATTTTATCAGCGGTAACGCGCTCACAAATAAAGCTAACATAAACATAAGCACCGTAAAGCCACTTAACTGTAGCCAATTAACGGTCATGGCCATGGTCCAACCAAAGGCAATTGGCATGACGTAAGTTAATAGTACCCATCCAAGGCTAAGCCCCAGTGGTATAGCTAATAACAAGGTGGTTAAAATAATAAGTGCAGCTTGCAGTACTTTTGCTCCCAATAATTGCTGTTGGGTGACACCCAGCGTTTGTAATACCGCCATGGGCTGTAATTGCCCGCGCCCTAAAGTTAAAAAGCTTACCCACATGCCAAATAATGCAATCAGCATAATAAATATATTAAGCGCCTGAGTAACATAAAAAGTTTTACCAAATAGCTGTTTTGCAAAGCGTTTAAACTGCTGATTAGCAATGACTTGTTGGCTATCTAATTGGTGCTGTTTTTGAATATATTCGGCTATGGCGTCAACGTCACTATGGGGCTTTAACCAAAGCGATAAACCATACTCGGTGTAATTTAAGCTGCTATTCAATAATGCATTAGTTGTTACAACAACATTTAACCCTTGCTCGCCGTAATCAAAATAGGCAGCGCGTACTTGGCACGTTAGTGTATTAATATGCTGTTTTAGGGTTATTACATCACCTACTTTAAGCGAGTACTGCAGCAAGGCGGGTTCGTTCACTAGGCAACCCACAACCCCATTTTTGTTCTTTTCAAATACTGCAGATGTAGGTGCTTTATTGTTTAACAAAGTAAGGTGTTGGTTGTAGCTGGCCGTTGCACCAAATGCCATAACATCAACAGCTATCGTATTTTTAGGTGCTTTAAGCTCACTTTTAGCTGACCAATATACGCCTACTTTTTCGACCTCTGGGAGTTCACGCAACTTAGCCCCTAACGCTTGAATGTTTTGATCGGGCCTTACGTATAAATCAGCGCTTAGGCGTTTTTCAAGGTGTGTATCTAAGGTGTCGCTAAAACTGCCAACCATAATTTGCATACCTACGGCGGCTCCCATCGCCATTAAAATAGCGAGTACCGAGCTTAGTAATGCAGGTAACTGCACTAGGCTGTCGGCTTTTAACCACTGAAGAATGGGGTTTTGTGTTGGCCATGGCAGTTTAAAAACGGCTTTAACTACCGGTGGTGTAATTACAAAAAAGAGGAGTAGCACACAAACACACAGCAATAAGGCACTTATTTTGGTATTTGCCGTTAACGCTAAGTAGCTGGCTGCAAAAATAGCTAACGCAAACATTAGCCATTTAATACGCGCACAAAAAGTACTTAATCGAGCCGATTGGCTGGCCAAAAACCCCAACAAAACAACAACATTAAGTGAAAAGCCGCTAGCAACCATGCTGCTATCAAGGCTTACTACAAAGCTTCTGTCTAGCTGGTAGAGCCCTCTCAGAGTCGCCGATACATCCATAACTAAGGTGTTTGCCAGTGCCGCGCCTAGTAACGCACCTAATAACGCAGCAAAAAAACTAAGCACCGTTAATTCAATAACCAGCGCTTTAATTAACGCCGACCGTTGACAACCCAGCACCCACATTTGCTGCTGTAAGTGAGCGCGCGCATTGTACGCAAGTTTAATTGCATTAAAACTTAAAAACGCACCCACCACATAACCTAACAAAGCCAGCGCTTGTAAATTAAAGAAAAAAGCCTCAGAGAGCGCATCAAAAGCCTGCTCTTGCGCAGCTTCAAGGCGTGCTTGCTCGCCTAATAATACCTTTAACTGGGCTGCTTGTTTATTATTTAAGCCACTTACTTCAAAGTAACTAATTACCCCATTTGCGCGCAGTAATTTATCAGCAAGGCTAATGTCCACCAGCATGGTCATGCCTAAACCTTGTAATTCGCTTACAGCTAAAGTGCGTGTGACATCACCCATGTTTATATTAATACGGCTGTTTTTTAAATTTAGCCGCTGTATTAATTTAGGATCGATATAAACAGTATTTAGTAACTGTTCAAACCCAGAATAACGCTTGTTGGTTGTTGATGCTGAGCCGCCGGTATTTTCTGTAAGCCACTGCAATAAATTGACGCCCCTAAGCGCGAGCTTTTGCTGCTCATTGGTTTCAATTACGCCCTCTAAAACCGGTTGAACCTGCGTAAAGCCAGCCGCCCTAATACGCGACCACATACTGTTGGGCAACCTGTTTTCACCTAGCACAGGACGTACAAAATGCGTCACTGGGTTTGCAATTAGTGCTGTGGTTTGTTGATAGCGCTTACCGGCCTCTAAATTTAAGCCCTGTATTGCAGTAAGTAGCGCCGCGCCCAAACTAAAGCCAATAAAAAACAGTAATAACAGCCCTACATGGCGGCGATAAAACTGCATATACGTTATTAATATAAGTTTAAGCTCAGCCATTAATTTGGCCATCTTTTAAAAACAATTGCGTAGTAAACTGGTCGGCCAATCGCTGACTATGAGTGACCATAATAAGTATTATTTGCTGCTCTTCGCACAGGCTTTTTAATAGCCTAACTATATCGAGTGAACGAGCGGCATCAAGGTTACCCGTAGGTTCATCAGCCAATAATAACTTAGGCTTATTTAATAGCGCACGGCCTATGCCCACTCGTTGTTGCTCCCCACCAGAGAGTTGCTCAGGCATTGCTGTAAGCTTGCCTTCTAAACCCAGTTTTTTAGCCATCGTATTTACTTCATCGTCGCTAGGCGATAACCCATTAAGCCTTGCTTGAAAGCATATGTTGTCTTTTACATTTAACGGGCTGAGTAATTGGTAATGCTGAAAAATAATACCTATTTTACGCCGATAAAGCGCAAGCTCATTAGCACTCAATTCACTAATTTTTTGCTCATTAACCGTAATAGTTCCAGCATCTGGAGACAGTAAACCGGCTAATAAATTTAATAATGTTGTTTTGCCCGAGCCACTATCACCTAGTAAGGCAATGTGTGCAGCGGGTAAAATAGTTAACGATAAATCATTAATTATTTGTCGTTTCAAGCCACCATCTTGGCGAGTAAAAAATACATTATTTAGCGAAATCATAAAGAAAAGGTTATTCCTGTAATAAAAATATGGCTCGATATATAAACGATACCATAACAGTAATGCGTTCACTTAAGTGGGTTTTCGGTTGATTTTTTACACGCAATAAGCGCGTTTACTTAACTAAACCAGTAACTAAAAACCAAATCACTAAAGAGCGACAAAAAACTTTGTTTTTTTTTGCTTTATTTCTTTTTTAGGTACATATTAATGTTTAATTTTATAAGGATATTAATATGAAACGGATACTTTTAATTATATTACCCACTTTACTCACACTTCTCGGGTGTGGTGGTTCAGGCAGCTCTGAAACTAAGCAAGTCACTCCCCCAGTTAGCACAAATGCACAACCAGTGGCTGTTATTGGCACTGAACAATCAGAATATAAAACCAATACACCCATTACTTTTAGTGCTGCAAATAGTAGCGATCCTGACGGCGATACACTCACATACCAGTGGCAACTCCTTAGCGCAGACGAGCAACAAAACATACCGCTTAATACTAACAACCAACGCACTGTGACGTTTTCGGTAGCACAAGCGCAAAATTACACCTTAAAGCTGATTGTGAACGACGGCAAAATTTCAAGCTCGGTAGTAAGCAAACAAATTACCGTTACCTCAAACGCACAGCTCATTGCAAACGCAGGCAGCACACAAACCGTAAAACAAGGTGATGTAGTTAAATTAACAGCAGCACAAAGCACCGCTACTAATGCGGTAATAAATAGCTACCAATGGCAATTTATCAAAACACCTACATCAAGCGCTGCACAACTTGAAAATAGCACCCGCGTTAACAGCCAATTTGTTGCTGATAAACTAGGCGAATACAGCGTTAAATTAACTATTACTAACTCAATTGGTGATACCGCTAATAGTAACGTACTTATAAAAAGTGAGCAGCTTGCTGTAAATTCTGCGCCAAACGCTGTTATTTCAGTTCAAAACAGTACACTTTCACCCAACCAACTCGTAACATTAAATGGTGAACAAAGTACCGATCCAGATGCAAACGACACGCTAAGTTATCAATGGGCAATAACCTCTAAGCCTGAGAACAGCGACCCAAGCTTATCGAATGCAATTGCCAAAAATGCAGGCTTTGCATCGAATGAATTGGGTGAGTACACAATCTCCCTAAGCGTAACCGATGAAGGTAATCTAAGTGATACCGCGCAAGTAACCTTAAGCGTTACCACCGAAAACAAAGCGCCTATTGCCGTTCTTGCAGAGCAAACTGATATAACCTTAAATACATTAACTACCCTACAATGCCTACAATGTAGCGACCCCGATAGCGACCCTCTAATTTACAACTGGCAACTGCAAGCAAAACCTGAAAGTAGCACTGCGCAATTACAGCAAAGCACATCGGCTACCCCTTCGCTTACTGCTGATGTTGAAGGCGATTACGTTGTTACCCTAGTTGTATCTGACGGTGAACTCAGCTCACCACAAGTAACCTCGGTGCTGCATACAAAGGATAATAAAAAACCAGTTACTCTAGTAAGTTACAAGTCTTCAATTAGTGTTAATGAGCAAGTTACTTTAGATGCCTCAGCCAGTTACGACCCCGAAGGCGCAGTTTTAAGTTACCATTGGGAAATAGTTTCGTCGTCAAATCAAGCTGTATTAAGCAGTACAAGTAGCTCAGCCCCCACGCTTAGCGCGCCAGCAGAAGGGCAAGTTGTTGTTTCACTTAAAACCAATGATGGTGAGCAGTTTTCAGACACACAAACACTCACTATTAATGTTACACAAAACGCCAAGCCCGTTATTATTCATACCGGTGATAAAGCTCGCTACAGCACCGTTGGTAGCACCGTTAACTTTGATGCAAGCCAAAGCTATGATCCAGAGGGCACCGCGCTTAGCTACGAATGGGAGCTCTCTACACCAACAGGTTCATCTGCTAGTTTAAGTAGCACCAACCAAAACATAACCGAATTAACACCCGATCTAACTGGTAACTATATCTTAACTTTCACGGTAACTGATGCTGACAACTACCAAGCCATTACTCAGTTTTCGGTTACAGCTACTAATTCATCGCAAATAACGGGCAACATAAAAGGGCAAATTACCAACGTGCAACGAACCGCAATTAGTAATGCCAAACTCACAATTAACAATGTGCCGTACACCACAAATAGCGCAGGTCAGTTTAACGAAACACTTAACTTAGCTGAAGGTGAAAACATTACTATAACCAGCAACGATCCGCGCCTTGCTAATGCCATCTATAACTCTCCCGCAATTACCCAAAATAACTTTACGATAGACTTAGAACAAAACAGTTTACCCGTATTTCAAAGCGTGGAGGTTACCGTATTTGTATGTCCTGAGTTTACCGGGCCAGATACCATTAACGTAAACTTTAACATGACCGAAACACTGCTAGCCTCTGCACGTTTTGAATATCAATTTAACCAAACTCAGGCACTCGTTTTGCAAAAATCAGGAAGCACCTACCTAGATAGCGAACTGCTTATAGACCTACCAGCAACTGCTAAATTTGAGGTGACGGTAACCGAAAGCAACGTTGAGAACACTTATAATTGGCCTATTACTATTTTTTATTCAGCGTCTGACGATCCAAGATCAGCTATTATAAACATATGTAATATTTAGCCTTGTTGTGTGCGTTTTTAAAACGCACACAACAAATAACAGCATATATCCACATAACTCATTGTATTTTATACGCACCTAAGCCATGCTATTTATCTCAACGTTAATAAGGTAAGCACGTGTTAGAAATAGCTTTAATTTACTTAGCTGCTGCCATTGTTGCAGTTCCCATAGCAAAACGACTTGGACTTGGCTCTGTGCTAGGTTATTTAATTGCAGGCATTTTGATAGGCCCATATGCATTAGGTGTCGTAGGCGACCAAACTGATGTAATGCACTTTGCCGAATTTGGCGTTGTGATGATGTTATTTTTAGTTGGCCTTGAACTGCAACCTTCGCGTTTGTGGACTCTGCGCCACTCAATATTAGGGCTTGGCGGATTACAGGTGGTACTAAGTGCAGCGGCTATTTTTGCCTTTTGTTATTGGTTTTTTGCCATGCATTGGCAAACGGCTTTAGCTATTGGTTTAATGCTCGCGCTGTCTTCAACTGCTATTGTGCTGCAAAGCCTTGAAGAAAAAGGCTGGCTAAAACAAGAAGCTGGGCAAAATGCATTTTCGGTTTTATTATTTCAAGATATTGCGATTATTCCTATTTTAGCGCTACTTCCGCTACTCGCTTTTGCACCACAAGGTAACTCAAAAGACATTAACGACTCCATCATTGCTAGCTGGCCTATTTGGCAGCAAGTAGGGGTTTCTGTTGCTGTTATTGCCGCTATCATTGCTGGCGGTAAATATGTTTCGGCACCATTATTTAGATACATAGCACAAACCCACATGCGTGAAATATTCACTATTTTTGCATTGTTTTTAGTGGTGGCTATTTCGCTGGTGATGCAAAGTATTGGGTTATCGCCCGCACTCGGTACTTTTTTAGCCGGTGTTGTATTGGCCGAAAGTGAATTTAGACACGAGCTAGAAGCCGATATAGAGCCCTTTAAAGGCTTATTACTGGGATTATTTTTTATCACGGTTGGCGCATCAATTAATTTTGAATTGCTATTTAACCAATTCAGTACCGTGATTGCATTAGTGGTGTTATTAATTACCATTAAAGCCTGTATTTTATTTGCCTTGGCAATTGCTTTTAATATTAGCCGTAAACAACAACTTCTATTTACCTTAGCCCTTGCTCAGGGCGGCGAGTTTGCCTTTGTGCTGCTTAGTGTAACAACCACCTTGAGTATTTTAACCCCAGAGCAAACTAATTTAGTTACCCTTGTGGTTGCCGTTTCCATGCTAATAGCACCTTTACTGCTTATGCTGTATGAGCAAATTCAAAAGCGCAACTATAGCACCACGGCACCTGAGTTTGATAAACCAGAACAAATAAGCACAGCCAAACATGTGATCATTGCCGGATACGGTCGTTTTGGACAAATAATGGGGCGTTTATTACATGCACAAGGCTACGAAATTACCGTACTTGATCACAGCCCAAGCCAAATAGAACTGCTGCGCCGCTTTGGTAATACCGTATTTTATGGTGATGCGGCACGCCAAGAACTGCTTGAAGCCGCAGGCGCGCACACAGCACAAATGCTGGTTGTTGCAATTGATAACCCTGATAAAACCATTGAGATAATTAAGCTGGCGCATAAAAACTATCCACAATTAAAAATAGTAGCGCGCGCCATAGATCGCCGCCATGCATATCAATTACTTAATTTAAAAGTAGATGCGTTTAACCGCGAAACCGTCGACTCAGCCATAAACTTAGCCATAGAATCATTGCAATTGCTTGGTAATAGTAAAGAAGATGCTGAGCGTGCTGGTAAGTTATTTAGAGATCACGACCGTGCTGCCGTATTGCAACTAGCCGAACTTTGGGGTGATGATGCCAGTTATGGTGTGGCTGTGCGCCAACGTATGGAAGATTTAAAGCAAGTATTACAACAAGACAAACAAGCACGGCAAAACTTAAATACCTGTGATGCCAAAGACTATGAAAATGGCTTAACCGAAAACACGGTTAAGCCAAAAAACGCTAATGATGATGCCCACCTTGAATAGCCTCGCCTTGCTGGTTATAAAAACCGGTGGCGCCGTGCTCTATAAAACCAAGGTTAATCATTTTAGCTAAAAATGGATCGCTTTCGTTATCGCCAATATCCGCGTAATCGGTGGTTTGAAAGTTATCCCATTTTGCAAACTGAGCCTTAATTGCAGGTGTATCACTGTTTACATCATTTAAGCTAAGCAAAGTTTGAGTATCATCTTTTTTATTGGTCACACTAAAAGTTTTAACTAATTGTGCTTGCGGGAAAAAAGCTAGTTTAAATTGGTTATCGCCCTCATTAAGCACGTAATTTTTTACCTCATTACAACCCTCACCTTGTGAACTGACTAGGGTCATTTTTGCAATTAAATGGTTATCCACCAGCTGACTTTTAGCACTCCAATTTTGCACTCCACGTACCTCCGATGGTTGGTACTCAATACCGCGTTGTTCGGCATTAAAGTAACGAATAGGACGAAGCTGGTTATTACTTAGCTGCTGCCAAAGCTCGGTTAGTGTTTCACTTTGATGCGCCACCTGCTGATTGTTTCGCCAAAGAGTAAGTGACTGGGTGCTGTGCTGCGATTTGTGCTGATTGGTAATTTTATAGTCGGCTTTTAGTTGCGCAGCATCAATGTCGCACTGCTGGGCGAGCGCACTCGTGCTGGCCAGTGCTGAGAATATAAATAATAGCTTTTTCATTGGGGTAATCTCTTAGATAAACATTACTTTATGACTCTAAAATAACGCTTAATAATGGCATTTGTATGACACAAAAAAGCCCGCAACATAATGCGGGCTGTTTGTTTAGCTAGTTGATTTATTGCGCTACTTTTTCATCCGCCGCTTTTACAAAATCTGCTGCAAAGTCCATTACATGGAATAAAAAGCTTTGCTCATTAGTGCCTGTTACTAAATGAGCGCCAGGACCCATTGCGTATACACCTACATCTTCACCCGCGTGGGTTTCTGAACTAAGAGGTACTAATGACTCTTGGTGAAAACCTGGTGTTGTTGTATCAACATTTGTTAAATCAACACGTCCTGTAACAGGTCCAGCTAAGTAAGAGGCGTCAGCATTAGTTTCATTGCCTAAGTCTCTGTAACCTAAACCATTGGTATAACCTACGGTGGTATAAGGCATATCGTCGGCGGCAAGGCTTGGCTCGGTTTGGCCTACACCAACCACTTTACCCAATATTGGGTTACCACGCTTAGGATAACCTGCAATGGTAAACACATGACTATGATCGGCTGTGACCACAATTAATGTTTCTTCTGGGTTAGTACTGTCCATCGCCACTTTAACGGCTTTAGCAAATTCAATAGTATCGTTAAGCGCGTTATATGCATTGCCTGCGTGGTGCGCGTGGTCTATTCGTCCCGCTTCTATCGATAAGAAAAAGCCCTTATCGTTGTTATCAAGCACGTTAATTGCTTTTTCGGTCATTTGCGAAAGCGAAGGCTCGCCCGCTACATCGTTTGCGCGGTCGGCTTCGTATTGCATGTGGGATTCGTTAAATAAGCCAAATACCTTTGTTGCATCGTCGCTAATGGCATCAAAACCAGTTTGATCCATTACATAGTTGCCGTTAGGATAAGTTGTTTGCCATTCGGTAACTAAGTTACGGCCATCTGTACGATCCCCTTCAACCGCGCTCATTGCATCACTTGAATTAGCCGCGGCATCTTTTGGTAAAAAGTGACGACGACCGCCCCCCATTACTACGTCTATGCCATCTACATCAATACCTGCAAAACGTGCTTCTAGGTTGGCTTCAAAGTTAACAAGCTGCGATGCAATGTCTTCACAAGCATCTGAACCTGCTGGCATATCTGAGTTATCTTCCCAGTTACGATCAGCCGATTTAGCATACGTTGCCGCTGGCGTTGCATGGGTAATGCGCGCCGTTGAAATAAGGCCGGTTGCTTTACCTGCAATTTCGGCAAGCTCAAGCGAAGACACCAGTTCGTTACCGGCAACGGTTGAACAGTTGCCGCGCTCAATATCTTCGTCTACACCAATGACGCCTACATCGGTTTTAACACCTGACACCATAGCCGTCATTGTGCCTGCAGAGTCGGGGGTTTGTGCATCTACATTATAAGTTTTAACAAAGCCTGAGTAAGGCATGGTTTCAAAGCTAAGTTGATAATCTTCACCCATGCCGCCCTCAAGCTGGCCAGCTAAAATACGTGCAGCCGTAACGGTAGAAATACCCATGCCGTCGCCTACAAATAAAATCACGTTTTTAGCCTTACCCGACTCAGTAACCACCTCGGTATTAGCTTGCTGCGTTGCTGCTAACTTAGTTTGCGCGTCGCTATACCATGCGTTACCTGTAAGGTTAGCTAATTGATCTGTAGTTAACGACGTTGCCGGCGCATTACACACTAGGTTAGATGAGTTAACTTCGTCGCTATCTAGCTGGCCATTTTCGTTAGTATCTACGCCCACTTGCGTTTCTACACCGCCATTAATACATTGCGCTGAGCCCACAGCTATTGCGTTATCTACTGCGATAATGTTGTTATTACTTTTATCGTCATCACTTGAACAACCCGCTAGCGCGACCATTACTGCTAAAGAAAGTACTGTTAATTTTTTCATATTCGCCGCCATTATTGCTGAGTTAATTCAAGTGCTTGGTTAATTAGATGAAATACAACGTTTTGCTCAATTACACCTTGAGCAAGTTGTGCACCAGGGCCTTTAGCGTGCAATGAAATATCTTCACCAGCATGCGTTTCAGAGCCTAGTGGTACGGTTGTTTCTTGGTGAAAACCAGGGGTTGTTGTATCAACGCCGTTTAGCTCAACACGCCCAGCGACTGGGCCGCTTAAGTACGCTGCATCGGCATCAGTTTCATCACCTAAGTCTCTAAAACCCAGTCCATTTGCATAACCTACCGTGGTGTATGGCATATCGTCGGCGGCAAGGCTTGGCACTGTTTGGCCTACAGCAACTACTTGACCTAAAATTGGGTTACCGCGTTTAGGGTAACCAGCAATAGTAAATACGTGACTGTGATCGGCAGTGACTAAAATAAGGGTTTCTTCTGGGTTGGTATTATCGATTGCCGCTTGCACTGCATTGGCAAATTCAATGGTGTCGTTAAGTGCGTTGTAAGCGTTACCCGCATGATGTGCGTGGTCAATTCGGCCCGACTCAACCGTTAAGAAAAAGCCATTTTCGTTTTTACCCAGTACATCAATCGCTTTAGTCGTCATGTCGGTAAGTGAAGGCTCACCTGCCACGTCATTACTGCGGTCGGCTTCGTATTGCATGTGCGATTCGTTAAATAAACCAAATACTTGGGTTACATCGTCAGCAATAGCATCAAACCCAGCTTGGTCCATAACGTACGTTGCATTTGGATATTGTGTTTGCCACTCAGTTACAAGATTGCGCTCATCAGTACGATCACCTTCAACAGCGCTCACTGCGTCACTTGAATTAGCCGCAGCATCTTTTGGTAAAAAGTGACGACGACCGCCGCCCATTACAAAATCAAGGCCGTCTACATCAATACCTACAAAGCGCGCTTCTAGATTTTTTTCAAAGTTAACTAGCTGTGAGGCAATATCTTCACAGCCTTCTGAGCCCTCGGGCATATCTGAGATATCTTCCCAGTTACGATCTGCCGATTTAGCATACGTTGCCGCTGGCGTTGCATGAGTAATACGTGCGGTAGAAATAACACCTGTTGCTAGGCCTTTAATTTCAGCCAGTTCTGTTGCTGTTAAAAGCTCGTTTCCTGCAACTGTTGAGCACACACCGCGTTCAATGTCTTCGTCTACACCAATCACGCCTACATCAGTTTTAACACCTGAGATCATCGCTGTCATTGTGCCTGCAGAATCGGGAGTTTGTGCATCTACGTTGTAGGTTTTAACTTGTGCAGAATATGGAAATTCTTCAAAACTTAAATAGCCTTCTTCACCTGGGTTGCCTGCTCGTTGGCCTTTTAAAATTCGCGCTGCCGTTAGGGTAGAAATACCCATGCCGTCACCAACAAATAAAATCACGTTTTTTGCTTTTGTAACTTGTGCACTTTGTGCTTGGGTGTTTTTAGTAGCTAACGTAGTTTGTGCATTTGTATACCAGTTATTATTTATTTGGCTTTGTGGTAGTACATTTGCATGGCTAGCAGCGCTTAACATAAATGTTAGCCCAACCGCCGCAGCGACTTTTTTAATTTTCATCCTAATTCCTGTTATGTAGTGGTTATTTTAAAAAGTGTGAACTCAAAAACATCAACCGCTGCACTATAGGAAATAGATGTTACTAATAAAGGTAATTTTAATGACAAGAAGGTGACAGCCAAATTTTATATCAATAAAACCTCTTTTGTATTTCCATCGACTGTTTAACCCTTCTCATAATATATGTAACAGCCCTATAAAAGCACATCACAATATAAATATAATAAAGCCGCTTAGTTTATTGATCTCTTGCTTGAGCATAAGCCTGCTATTGCCTACAATAGCGCATAATTAATTCAACGCAGATCACTATTATGACTGATACAAACAAACCAGAATTACCTAATCAACTGTCTATTAACCCACGTAGCAAATTTTATGTAGAAGAAGTATTTGAACATGAAATCGGTATTACTCTTAACGGTAAAGAGCGTTTTGACGTTGAAGAATACTGCATCAGCGAAGGTTGGATTAAAGTAGCAGCGCCTAAAGCGCTAGACCGTCGCGGTCAGCCATTACTTATGAAAGTAAAAGGCACTGTAGAAGCGTTTTATAAGTAATAGCTTACTTATAAAAAGAACAGCGACACCTCACTGGGTAGTCGCTTTTTTTGTGCCTGTTTAAAGCATGTTGAACTTTTTTCATACTCAACCTGATGAAGTTTCATTATGAATTGTCAAAAAATATGTTTGAATAACCTTAAATATTTAGACGTTTAGAAGTCCATTATGAGCAGGTTAACAATATTAGATGGCGGCATGGGCCGTGAACTTAAACGCATGGGCGCGCCGTTTTCACAGCCACTTTGGAGTGCGCAAGCTCTAATAGAAGCACCACAATGCGTAACTCAAGCACATGAAGCTTTTATAAATGCAGGGGCAGAAATTATTACGGTAAATAGCTATGCGTGTGTCCCCTTTCATTTAGGTGAAGCATTATATCAAGCACAAGGCGCAGCACTTGCACAGCAAGCTGCTGTAATTGCAAAAGAAGCGGCTCAAAACGCTAAACAAAACGTGCTAGTAGCGGGTTCATTGCCACCCGCATTTGGATCGTACCGTGCTGATTTTTTTCAAAGTGATCGCGCATTTACTATTTTAGATACCCTATATAAAGCACAAGATGAATATGTAGATATTTGGATTGGCGAAACTATTTCCAGTATTGAAGAAGCTCATGTAATGGCAAGGGTGCTTAAAAATTCAAACAAACCATGTTATTTCGCATTTACCTTAAGTGATGAAGTAAGCGAACAAGCAACATTACGCTCTGGTGAATTAGTATCCGATGCTACCTTAGCATTGCTCGAACATAATATAGCGGGCATATTCTTCAACTGCTCTATTCCCGAGGTCATTGAACAAGCGCTACGCGACACAAGTACTGTGCTAAAACAGCAGAATAAAAATGTTGATTTAGGGGCCTTTGCGAATGGCTTTACACCAATAGCCAGCGACTATAAAGCCAATGAAGGCTCGCAAGGTTACCGCGATTTATCACCCGCTGAGTATGTAGCGTTTGCCAAGCAATGGCACAACCTTGGCGCAACAATTATTGGTGGCTGCTGTGGTATTGGCCCCGAATTCATTGCAGCATTGGTAAAGTGGAAAAGGGATATTAAAGAGTTTTAATATCCCTTATTTAACTACAAAAATATAGAGAAACCTTAAAAGCTGAAATGATTAATTCCCAATACCTAATCGAGCCCTTGTATTGCTAGGCTACTTGGTCAGATCCACCTGCTGAACACGGACATTTTTCGTCATGCTTTTTAAAACACTGTTGGTAATTAAGCCAATGAGCTAACGCGATAAAAGCAGAGCCAATTAAAGTGAAGGTTTTTTCGGCCACTTCATGGCCTAATAATACTGCAGTTATCAAAAAGACTAGACCAACAACTCCACACGCCATATAACGTATACGTTTGTGCTTTTTACAGCCTAAGCTCAAAGCTAATAAGCTTGTTGGCAGTACGGCAGCAAGAATCCATAAATGAAACTGTTCACCATTTATTTGCAGTACAGCAATGCTTGGCAACAGCGCTAAAATAATCGGTGTTGCAAAACAATGTACCGTGCACATTAACGAAAGCCCAATGGCAAACTTATCTGCTGTCGTTTGAGTCAGCTTCATTATTTATCCTTCTTTTTAATTGTGTTAGCGGTACTTTGCTGACACCCAAAGCAAACACCTGAGATTTCTAGTTGCGAAGTTGTTGGCGCAAACCCTCTTATTTTAAGTTGTTTAAACAAATACTTAGCCGAATTATCAAGGTCTTTCACCTCACTTGCTTTATTACAAGAGCTACAAATTAAAAACATCGATAGTTGATGCTCTCTATCATCATTAACGTGACTGCACGGTATAAACTTATTTTCTAACTTTAATCTATGTACCAGACCTACCGACTCTAAAAAGCCTAATATCCGATAAACGGACATTGCCAAAATCGGTGTATTTATTTGCTTATTATATTGATCTGTTAACTCATAAGCAGACAAAGGTTTATTTGCTTGCAATAGAATTTCAAATACCTGCTGACGTTTTGGCGTTAATTTTTTTTCAGAGGCTTCACATCTTTTTATCGCAAAGCCAACCATCTCTTTAAATTGCTGTTTATTCATATTACCCACACTAACCAAGTGAGCTGGCGTTTTAACTTTGCCATCCTTGTTGCCAATGCCTCCGTTGTGGTTTTATCTAAAAATGTATTAACTAGAGATAAATAAATGTAACAACTAACTTTTGCTTCACAACAAACAACTCACCCACAAACAACACCTAAACAATGACAATAAATATTTAAAGCACTGAATTTATATAGGTTATGTAGCCAAATTGTATGCCCTGAATGATTTTTAGTTAATTAACTATTGATACAATATAACATTTCAAGCACAATTGATACAATATAACATTCGCAAAGGAATTCAAATGACACGAAAATCTCAATTAGCTGTTTTGATAGCTGCTTTATTACCTGCAAGTGTGCTTGCAAATACCATCGAAGGTGTTGTTTTAAACAACCAAGGTAAAGTGGTGACCAACGCAACTGTAGAAGTTGAAGGCTCAGATATAACAGCAGTAACAGATGCAAGCGGTAAGTTCGTAATAACTGATTTAAAAAGTGGTTTAAAAGAACTTCATATTACCGCCCCTGGTTATGCCCACCTGCATCGAGATATCACATTTAGTGATGATAAAAGCCAGTCAATTACCTTTAAGTTAGAACGTTCACCCATTGAAGTAATTGATATTGAAGCGACGCCTATTCACATGTCGGCAATGGAATCCTCGTCTCCCGTTAGCGTGTTATCTGGCGAACAATTAAGACGGCAGCAAGCTGCAACCCTTGGCGATAGCCTTGAAAAACTCCCGGGGGTTAATACTAACTTTCATGCAAAAGTAGCCAGTACACCTATCATTCGTGGCTTAAGCGGGCCGCGTGTTCTAATTACTCAAAACGGCCTTGATGTCAGTGATGTTTCTCGCGTTGGCCCTGATCACTCCGTTGCATCAGAGGCGTCAACTGCAAAACAAATCGAAGTACTACGTGGTCCTGCCACTTTATTTTATGGCAGCGGCGCCATTGGTGGTGTGGTTAATGTAGTTGATAATCGTGTGCCTACCGACAGCACAACTCGCGGCGAATGGAACCTTGAGCACAACTCTGTTGATAACCAAAAAGTAGCCTCGTTTAACGCTACTACAGGAACTGATTCTCTTGCATTTTATGCCGATGCGTTCTGGCGTGAAGCCGATGACTATGAAATACCCGTGGCCGCTGAATTTGCCCATAATGACCATAACCATGAAGAACATAGTGGCGATTACACCGTTGCAAATAGTAATGAAGAGTCTGACGGCTTTACCTTAGGTACTAGCTATCTATTTGACCAAGGTTTTGTAGGTATAGCTGTTGAGCAATTTAATCGTCAATACGGCATTCCAGGCCACACCCATGGTGGCGAAGATGTTAATAGCGCTGAGGAAAGCGTATATGCCGACTTAGAGCAAACTAAAGTGCAATTATTAGGCGAGTATAACCTCGATAATAAATGGCTTAATAAAATAAACCTGCGCGCAGGTTTTACAGATTACGAACATGCTGAAATTGAACATGGCGCAGTGGGTACCACGTTTGAAAATGAAACCAATGAGTTACGCGTAGACTTAATGCATAACCCGTTTGCGCAGTGGAATGGTGGTTTGAGCTTTCATTACAAACACAGTGATGTTGAAGCGCAAGGCTCTGAGGCATTCACACCACCGTCACAAACACAAAGCTTTGCTATAGCACTGATGGAAGAAAGACACTTTGGTGACTTTTTAGTGCAATTAGGTGGCCGAGTTGAACGGGTAACCATCGATGCTGATAACGTGTTACTACCTAACATAGATGCACACGCACACAATGACACCGGTGTTCATGACGATCATGCTCATGAAGAACATGCCGGCAATACTCGCGTATTTGACGTAGAACAAGAATTCACACCAGTTAGTTTATCAACAGGTGTCGTGTGGGATTTTGCACCTAGCTACAACTTAGGCTTGTCGGTATCTCGTTCTGAGCGTGCTCCTTCGGTGTCGGAGCTATTATCATTCGGCCCTCACATTGGAACTGGTACTTATGAAGTAGGCGCACTATTTGATATTCATGAAGACGGCCATTTTGGTTTATCTGAGCAAGCGCTTGACCTAGAAACAGCAAACAATATTGATTTAACGTTTCGTAAAACCCAAGGTGATATCGGTTTCATTCTTAATGCTTTCTACAACCAAGTCGACAATTATTATTACCAAATCGACACAGGCCTATACGCCGAAAGCGGCCACGACCATGGTGATGAGCATAATCATGACCACGGTGACGAGCATGATCACTCATCTGAACTCCCAGTTTATTTATTTAAAACAGATGACGTAATTTTACATGGCTTTGAAGCCCAATTTGCATGGCAGTTAACCGATGAGTTTAAAGTTGATTTATTCTCAGATTACGTTCGTGCAAGCCTTAAAGACGGTGGCGATTTACCACGCACACCACCGCTACGTTTTGGTACTGAGTTTAGCTACCAAACAAATAAGCTGAGTGCGCACCTCCACGTAACTCGCTATCAAGAGCAAGACCGCACAGCACCAGAAGAAACAGCTACAAACGGCTATACCATGCTTGATGCCAGCGTTTCATATGACTTATCAGTGCTAAATCAAGATGTGTCTGTGTATCTACGAGGCACTAACTTAACAGACACAGAAGCGCGCGTGCATAGTTCATTTTTAAAGAGTATAGCGCCACGTCCAGGTCGTAGCTTTGCACTAGGTATTCGCGGTTACTTTTAAGCGCTAAAAAATTATAAATAAAGGAAATTAACATGACTAAACTATTCAAATTAAAATTAATTGCACTGGCAATAAGCAGCACATTAATCACCGCTTGTGGTGATGCAGAAACAAACATTGTCGAAAAAGACCCAATAGAAGTACCTGATGACGGCCACGATCATGGCGATGGTGGCGACCACGGTGATGAATACACTATTGATTCATTAGGTAGGCTTGCGATACTTGCTGGCGATAGCAACGAAGCGAACTTTTTCGACTTAGACGACAATGAGCTTCTTGATACATTCACTCTTACTAATGATTCAAACACGCTATCGTCGTCGCCTGACTTTCGTTATGCCGTGATTGCTAGTCGCGCTCAAGATTACCTCGGCTTTATAGACGGTGGCTTATGGCGTGAAGATCACGGCGCACATCTTCATGATTACGAACAAAGCCCTGAGTTTAGCAGTTATGAGCTAACTAGCGGCAGTCGCCCTACTCACTTGGTAAAGCACGATGGTCAGTTAGCGGTATTTTATGATGGTGATGCAGCATCAGGCACAACTGCGTCTGTTGAAGTATTAACAGATAACGACATAACAAACGCAACAGCGACCTTACCTGGTATTAGTTACGACATTAATATGCATGGTGTAGCAGAGCCTCGTGGAGAGCATTTATTAGCGACCCTTCGCCGCGATGATGCACAGAGTACATCAAACGCTAAAATTTTGCCGGATCAGGTAGGTGTTTATCACTTTCATGATGGCGAATACGAACTTGAACAAACGTTAGAGTTAACATGCCCTGATTTGCACGGCGCAGCACAAAACCATGATTACGTAGCCTTCGGCTGTAGTGACGGTGTGCTATTAGCCCACCAGCATGATGACGAATACCACGCTGAAAAAGTAGCAAATATTGCTGCAGTAGGTGACTTGCGCATTGGTACGATATACGGCCATGAAGACAGTGACAACTTTATTGGTATTGCGTCTGGTCACGGCGGCGGCCCTGCAGTGCTCTTAAGCATTAACCCTGCGGAAGCTGAAATGGAAGAACTAGAATGGCAACTAGCCGATGGCGCAAGCGCTGTTTCTTACTCTTTCTCAGCGAATGGCGAGCACTTTTTAGTTTTAGACAGCCTAGGCTTTTTAAATGTGCTTGAGGCGCATGCGCACGACGATCACATACACTGGGAGCTAGCAGGTCAAGTTGATATTACACAAGAAGATGTAACAACAATGCCTGAAGGCATGAAGTTTAGTATGACAGTAGCGCAAAATGGTCAGTTTGCTTACGTAGCCGACCCAATAGCCCAACACGTTGTGCAAGTACACCTAGAAGACTTAGAAATTGAAGGTGAACTAGAACTTACATTCCCACCAGCCGCGATCACTTGGTTAGGTATTGCACAAGAGGAAGAGCACGACCACGTACATTAATTTTACGCTTTAAAAAGAGTACTCCCTTGAAGGTTGGCATTTTAATGCCAACCTTTTTTATTCACATTTTGTAACAGACCTTTTATCGTAAGTGCATCGCTATTTTGCACCTTATTGTTATGATGGGATAGCTATTAATATAGGATGTAATTCCATGAAAAAACTAACAACATTGGCTCTTGCCTTGGCTGCAGCAATCGCGCCGGGTGTATCGGCCTATGAGACTAAAGACACTCGTTTACTCCGCTTTCCAGATATCCATAACCAAACCGTTACCTTTGTCTACAGTGGCGATATTTATATTGCGAATACGCAAACAGGCGAAAGCAAACGCTTAACCGACCATATTGGCTTTGAAACATTTCCTAAGTTTTCCCCTGACGGTAAGCGCATTGCATTTTCAGCCGAGTATAACGGTAGCCGACAAATTTATGTGATCAACAGTGACGGTTCAAACCTAAAGCAACTTACTTATTATAATGACGTTGGCCCAATGCCACCGCGTGGAGGTTTTGATTACCGCGTTTTAGATTGGACCGCCGATGGTAAAAATGTGGTATTTAGAGCTAACCGCACACCATGGGGGAAACGTATGGGCCGCCCTTACATGGTTCCTGCAGATGGCGGACTTGAACAGCCATTAGCGATTCCAGAAACTGGTGGCGGCATGCTATCTCCAGATGGCAGCAAATATGTTTACACGCCAATTGATCGAGAATTTCGCACGTGGAAACGTACTCGTGGTGGTCGTGCGCAAGATGTATGGATTTATGATTTAGAAAAAAACACCTCAGAACAACTAACTACAAACCGTGCAACCGACCAGCAACCAACTTGGGTTGGTGACGATATTTACTTTGTGTCTGACCGTGATTACACGCTAAACCTTTACCAATACCGCAAAGGCAGCGAACCAAAAAAACTTACCAACTATAAAAACTTTGACGTACTTTGGCCTTCAGCTGGCCCAAATGCGATTGTTTATGAAAACGGCGGTTATTTATATCGCTTTGACGCAAAAACACAAAAAAGCGCTAAGCTAAGCATTAACATTGCAGGCGTGCGCCAATACGCAATGCCGTATAGCAAAAATGTTAGCGATTTTATTGATTCTATGTCGCTCTCTCACGATGGTAAACGTGCTGTATTTACTGCCCGTGGTGAGCTGTTTAGCGTACCAATCAAACAAGGGCCTACACGCAACTTATCTTACACAGAGAAAAGCCGCGAAATAGATGCAAGCTGGTCACCAAATGGGCGTTACATTGCTTACATGAGCGATGAAAGCGGCGAGTACGAAATTTACTTAAAAGATCGCAGTAAAAACAATGCCATTAAGCAACTTACTAGCAATGGTAACATTTGGCGCTTTACGCCTATTTGGTCACCCGATAGCGCTAAGCTATTGTTTGCAGATAAAAACAACACACTTTGGTGGTTAGATGCAAAATCGGGCAAGCAACACAAAATTGATACCGGCATTTACGACGAAGACGGCATTACTCAGTATACGTGGTCGCCTAATAGCCAAGACATTGTGTATGTTAAAAATAACGAAAACCGTTATGCCTCACTGTGGCACTACAACCTTAAAAAAGAAAAGGTGACGCGCCTAACAGACGAAATGAGTAACGAGCAAAACCCAACCTTTTCGCCAGATGGCCAATACCTTTACTTTAGCTCTGAGCGCGACTTTAACCTGGCATTTAGCAGTTACGAGTTTGACTACATGTTTAACCGCGCCACCCGTATTTATGCGGCCGCAGTAAACGACAGTGTTAAACCGCTTATTGCCTTACAAAGTGATGAAACCACGATTGTAAAAGACGATGACGACGAAAAAGAAGACGACAAAAAAGTTAAAAACGCACTGCAAAGCAGCGACTTTATGCAGCGTGTTACCGCTCTTAACGCGCCAGCGGGCGATTACCGTGGCTTAACCGCAGTAAAAGACGGCGTACTGACGCTTGCTAATGGCGCATTACAACTTATAGGTACCGAGCACGACAGTGAGCTAGAAACAGTCGCTAAAGGTGTTAGCAATTACACTATATCGAGCAACAGCGAACACCTACTTGTACACACAAGTGGCGGTTACAGCTTAATAGAGCCTAAACCAAAGCAAGACCTAGACGCCAACAAGCTAGATTTAAGCAAAATGACGCTTAAAATCAACCCGCAAGCTGAGTGGCAACAAATGTACGTAGAAGGCTGGCGCACACTGCGTGACTGGTTCTACGACGAAAATCACCACGGTCAAGATTGGGATGCTATTTTAGCTAAATACCAACCTATGGCTGATGCTATTAGCCACCGTAGCGACCTTGATTACGTACTTAGCGAAATTGCCGGCGAAATTAACTCAGGTCATATTTACGTGCAATCGGGCGATATGCCAAAAGCCGAACGTAAAAATCACGGTTTATTAGGCGCTAAGCTTGCAAGCGACCCATCTGGTTACGTAAAAATAGAGCAAATCTTTAAAGGTGAAAACTGGCATAACGATTTCCGCTCACCGCTGGGGACTACTGGTGTAAAAGCACATAACGGCGATTACATTATTGCGGTAAATGGCCGCTCGGTTAAAGACGTTGCTAACTTTTACGAACTCCTTGAAAACACCCAAGGCGAGCAAGTAGAGCTAGTGCTAAACAGCAAACCGCGTAGCAAAGGTGCGTGGCAAGTAACAGTAAAACCGGTAGCCAGTGAGCAAGGTCTACGTTATTTAGATTGGGTTAACTCGCGTGCAGCCTACGTTAATAAGCTATCAAATGGGCGTATTGGCTATGTGCACCTGCCAAATACAGCCTATGAGGGTAACCGCGCCATGTTTAAAAACTACATGCCGCAAACAACCAAAGATGCCATGATTATTGATGACCGTTACAATGGCGGTGGTTTTATTCCTGAGCATATGATCACTTGGCTTGCGCGTAAACCGCTTAACTATTGGAAACGCCGTGGTGTAGAGCCAACTAAAACACCGCAGTTTGCGCACAATGGTCCTAAAGCCATGCTAATAAATGGCTATTCAAGTTCTGGTGGTGACGCAATCCCTTACTACTTCCGCCAGGCTGGTCTAGGTAAGCTAATTGGTACCCGTACATGGGGTGGCTTAATTGGTATTTCTGGTAACCCAAGCCTTGTAGACGGCGGACAAGTAATTGCTGCTACATTCCGTATTTTAGACACAAAAGGTAACTGGATCATAGAAAACGAAGGTGTTGCACCAGATATTAAAGTAATTGATCGTCCAGAGCTTATTTATAAAGGCCAAGATCCATCAATAGAGCGTGCTGTACAAGAGTTATTAAAGGAGCTTAAAGAAAATCCTAAACAACCCTTAGTGATACCACCAGCACCTTCTAAGTTTTAATTTGCTGCATAGCTAAACAAGCTAATACCAATAAAAAACCCTGCAAATTTGCAGGGTTTTTTATGACTTGGATTTAATGACTTATATGTATTAAGGCTTACCTTTTTCTCCAGCCGCTCCATACATCATCTTCTTGGTTGGCTTTTTTCTTCTTTTTCTTACCTGTACCTTCTGGCTTGGCCATTGGCTTGTCGTTTTTTAGCGCCTCAGCCGCATCAAGGTTGGCTTGGTTTACAGCAAAACCTGCTACCTCTTCGCGCTCTAAGCGAAGTTTGTTTTTCTTTTCGATAATTCTAAAGTGATGGAAGTCTTCATAATCAATTAACGATAACGCTAAACCGACTTCACCAGCACGGCCGCTTCGGCCAATACGGTGCATATAATCAGCAGGGCTGCGCGGTAAGTTAAAGTTAATAACAACAGGCAGTTTGGCAATATCTAAACCACGGGCTGCTATATCGGTGGCAATAAGTACTTCTATTTCGCCAGCTTTAAACTTTTCGATTACCCAAGTACGCTCGCTTTGGCCTTTATCGCCATGGAATACTTGTGCGTTCACGCCGCGTTTTTCAAGTTTGCTGGCTAAGTGCTCACAATCTTTTTTAGCGTTTACAAAAATCAGCGCTTGGCGCCATTTATGCTGCTTAATTAAATGCGCCAAAACCGTGGTTTTTTCACCTTTATTAACCGTAAATACACGCTGTACTAAAGTGCTTTCGTCTTTGCTTTGAACTTGTATTTCAACAGGATTGGTTAACAGCTTTTGTGTTAATTGTGTGACTTGCTCTGGGAACGTCGCTGAAAACAACATGGTTTGCTTTTTAGCTGGCATTAACGCCAACAGCTCTGCAAGCTCTTCGGTAAAGCCAAGGCTTAACATGCGATCAGCTTCATCAAGCACTAAGGTTGAAACTTTATCAAGCTTAATAGCATTGCTTGATATTAAGTCAAGTAAACGCCCTGGCGTTGCAACAATGATATCAGCACCGCCGCGAAGTGCTTGCATCTGGGTATTAACCGACACACCACCAAATACCGCCACCGTTTTAATGGCGCCATTAAAATTAGCAGAATACGATTTAACACTATCGGCTACCTGCACTGCCAGCTCGCGAGTAGGTACCAAAATAAGCCCTGTTACAAAGTTGCCTTTGCTCGCTGCTTTTTTAGCACCTTGCGCTAAAAATAGCGTTTGTAGCATAGGCAAAGCAAAGGTTGCTGTTTTACCTGAGCCGGTATTTGCCCCCGCAATTAAGTCACTCCCCGCCAAGATACTTGGAATTGCTTTTGCCTGAATCGGCGTAGGTTGCGTGTATTCAAGGTCAGACAAACGAGCAATTAGCTCTGGAATAAGGCCAAGTTCGTTGAAATTACTAGGATTTGCGGCTGAGGTCATAAAAGGTGCGGGCTCATTGCTAAAAATAGCCTGTAATTTTAGCGTATTTAGCAGCTATTAAGTAGAGGTTAGTGATTTAAATAAAATGCATCTTGCTTTATTAAACGATGATTCTCTGAATATCGCTTTGCATTAATACTATTTTTCACATACATCAATCATTACAAATAATAGCTGAACACGCTGTATTATTGATTTCAGCATTTCAAGTGTGTTATTTTTGCAGCCTGATGGATTAATTTTAGATGCAAGGAAATGTCATGTCTCAATTTGATTTATGTTTCAATACGAAAAGTCGAGCAAGCTTACCTTTTAACAGTAATAACTTAGAGCAATTAAAGCGATTTAGAGAGGATAACCCTCATATTATAGGTAACTTTATACCTCAAGGAACCCCGTTCATTTTAAGAACTCCACAATCTGGGGATATGAGTGATTTCAGGCGATCTCGTCCTGACATAGCTTGTGCACTTGATAATACGGTGTCTTGGCCTGAGCATACAAAGAGAAATGTCAGTACTATAGTAAACAACTTCGGTGATGAAGATGCTTTGGCTATTGCCGCGCTATACGATGCGGAAATATCTCCATATGTTGATAAAGTAAGAGGTTTAACGAGTCAACAAGTTCTTGGAAGAAATCTTGATACCTTGACTGCCACTGGCGCAGCACTTACCTCATTAGAGTCAAGCCAAGTGAGATTAAGTACATTTGGAAAAGCGATTCTAAAATACCAAACTAGCTTAATTGAAATTAGAAAAGCATCGCAGAACAAGCAGCCTAAATTAGAATTAATCAAACTAGGTAACAAAGCAAAGCAAGCCCATCTAGAGTTAAACACTGTATTTAAAAGAGAAATGGTTAAATTCAAAGGCAAAGTGAAAGCATCTGCACGGGGTAATATCTGGTCTAATGCGCAGCGAGGCATAGATACAGCAAGAAGCGCAAGAAGTTCAGCTCCCTTGCAATTAACTTCTTTAGCTAACATACAGCACTTACGTAAATTAGAGCAAGGATCCAATATTGCAGGAAAGTTTGTCATTGCGATTGATGCAGGTCTTCGAGCTGATAGCGTTTATGACGATTACAAAGCAGGTAAAGACTGGCAGCGCAGTGCAGTAAGGGAAGCTACAGGTTTTGGTTTAGGGACAGCTGCAGGAGCATATGTTGGCGGTACGACTATAACCGCAGGGGTAGGAATAGCAATTGCAATGGGTCCAGTTGGCTGGGTAATTCTTATAGGTGTAGGCTTGGGGGCTGGTTATGCTGCAGCTAAAGTTGGTGATGCTGTTGGAAAGGGTTTCTCAGGTCTAGTTTATGACCTTAGCTCTAATATAAGCTGGTTTTAAGCTATGTATCTTATGCCTGAAACTTTTTACTGGATAATAACTGGGCCATTTATAATTGCTTTTCTTATTTCAGCTTTGTGCTTCACTCGTATTTCAATGAAACACATAGAGAAGAAAATGCGTGAGGAAGGGATACATGAGCCACTTTGGGATAAAGGACTGGGCATAAGAGTGAGCATGTATGGCAAAGTAATAAGGCGGCAAAAACCCGCAAAGGCGACGGTTGTTAATGACGAAGCAATTTTACGACACGCCAGACCTATCGATTTAATTTTAGCTCGCACAATGCATTACTCTTTCGTAATTATGATGACCCTAGCTGTATATGGTTATTTTGCATATGACTTAGGTGAGCGCGCTTATTAATTTCATGACGAAATTATAGGCAGAAGGTTTTATGCTACAGAAAATCACTTGTACCTTAATATATGCTTACTTCTCTGATATAAATTGGTTTTAAATCATGTATGTGATGCCTGAAAAGATTTTTTTATTTATATCTTTACCAATAATAATTAGCTATCTAATTTCAACTTTATGCTTTACTCGTATTTCAATGAAACATATTGAGAAAAAAATGCGTGAGGAAGGGATACATGAACCACTTTGGGATAAAGGGCTGGGCATAAGAGTGAGCATGTATGGCAAAGTAATAAGGCGGCAAAAACCCGCAAAAGCGACGGTTGTTAATGACGAAGCTATTTTGCGACACGCCAGACCTATCGATCTAATTTTAGCTCGCGTAATGCATATATCATTTATAGGTTTGATGTTCGTAATTGCCTATGGCTACTTTGCCTATGATTTAGGTAATCGCGCAGACTAAAAAGGAGCACAAAGCGCCTTTTACATCAAACCTGTCGCCTATTGATTTTAAAATTTTTAGGCCGACTTTGCCAAATTGCGTGGTTCGTCAACATCTGTGCTTTAATTACCGCTTTATAGTGCGACAGTGATTACACGCATAGTCATCTGACTCACAGTATGAGTATTTACCAGTAAACTCTTCTTAGTCTGCAATACCATCAGCAAGTAATATTGCTTCTTCTAATTTGTTTGGTAAAGCTTTAATCACGTTAAAGATCACTCTTTGAATCTAAACCCTACTCTTGTAATTAATTTGACTGTCACCGAGAGCACTCCAAACTTAAAGAGGCTTTCATAAAAAGCCAACAACTAAGTTGGCAATATTATTAGTTCTTACTCAGTTCTGCTTGTAACCTGACTTTTGTTTCTTTTAAGTAATTTAAATAAGGATATGAGTCATCTGCAATGGCTAAAGCCGACTCCATCTGTTCAAACGCTTGGCGAGTATCACCCTGCATTTCATAGCCATATGATAAGGCTGAAAGCGCATCGACTGATTTTGGGTGGTTTTTTAAATTGTACTTAAACACCTCAATAGCACGGGTAAACTGCTTGCTGCCCGTTAGGTTATAACCGAGTGATCTAACAGCACGGTCTGGTGGAGATATCTGCTCGCCCCATTGTTGAGATAATGTTTTGTAATAACCATCAATAGAGGCTACATCGTCAGTTAAAGCACTTATAGGCATTTGTTTAGGTAAAAATAAGTTGTAGTAGGCATTAAATACGCCAGCAGCAGTGGTTAAGCCATGCGAGATGCCATCAAACGCATCATTAAAAAAGCGTAACCCTCGCGCTTTATGCGATTGCAGTGATTGCTGTAATTCATCATACCTTTCTCGCATTATGCCAGCTTCTTCGCCGATATTGATATAAACGTAACTGTTAAGCTCTTTGTTTTTAGTTATAAACGATTTTGTACTTTTTACCATTGCGCCATAATTCCACCAAACTGCAGGGCTATACGCAATATGCGCTTGAAATAGTTCGGGATTTGCCTGCAACGCGTATAGCGCAAATACACCACCAGCAGATGCGCCAGCAATCACTTTATAGTCATGCGTGCGATAGTTCTTATTTACTAAAGGAATGAGCTCTTGTTCAAAGAACGCTAAAAACTTTGCCGCGCCGCCCCCTTCACCGACAGGCCCTTGTGGCTCTTTATTCACTGTAGGATACATATCTCTAAGTCGATTAGTGTTTTCAATAGCGACAATAATAACCTCAGGCGCACGATTATCATTTTGTAAGCGCTCAATAACAGCACTTGCAAGCGGTATATTACCCGCTCCATCTAAGCGATAAACAACTGGGTATACCTTATTTGGCTGAGCTTGGTAGCTCTTTGGTAACTTTACAACAACTGTGCGTTCTTCGTTTAAAACAGCCGATTTAATAGTGTGCATGAACTGAGAGTCATCAGCACTTTGCTGTTTAATGCCAGCTTGTGCAAAGGCACTTTGTGAACTAAAAGCAAAAAAGCTAAAAAAACAAATAACGGTTAATAAACGCATAACTAATCCCTTAGAGAATAATAAGTTACTTAAGCTAACAGAGTTTCAGGCACAAAAAAAGCGCATTGAGCGCTTTTTTTAACATTAATAAAAACTGTGCACGTTAAATAATGTTCGAAACTGAGATGCTCTATAAATGTATGATCTTAAATAGAAAGTACGATCCCAGCCAATTTAAAGTGTACGCTCCCAGTTTCTACTTCTTAAAGTTCGCTACTAGATAACTTCGCAACTAAACAAAATAGGTATTAATTACTTTTTAGCTTAACTATCCGGGTAAAAGCAACTCAAAAACCTCGATGCAACCTCAGTTATGCGCACATCATTCAGCCCAGATTTTCGAAGAACTAACCACCTTGGTAGTGACATGTCGCCGCTATTTTTTAATGTATAAGTTAATCTCCTAATTTGATAGTCAGATACATCTTCTGAATATCTTCGAAGAAACTCAGCGGTTAAAGGAAGTTTATTGAATTGCTTTTCAATTGATGTGCCTTTATCCAAATGGCTCAGGTACCATTTTTGAGATCTTCTTGGGCCTTCAAGGTCATACAAATACAAATCCCTAATTTCTACTAATTGGCGAATCAGCTGAACATCTCTTTTGTGCCAGTCAACTCGTGTATTAATGTATGGTATAGGCTGTTTATATCGAAGGTTAACTTTAAGTAGCCAACCTTTATCGTGCCTGTATAGCCAAGCATATATAGCAGCTCCATTACCTGTACGAGCAATTTTAGTTCCTCTGGTTTTAACCAAATTGTACCAATCTTTTTTATAGCCTTTTAACTCCCTATCAGTGTGAGTACAACCCTTATATGTTAGTTCTTTTCCTAATTGAATTAACTTTACGCACCTTAAAATTTCAATAATATTCGCAGATTCCCCTTTAAGTGCATAAATAAAAACTAAGTGCTCAAGATAGCTGAATGACCTCCGGTGTTTTCTGGTAATGCAGTGTAGCCAACTAGATTCAGATTCACTCGGAACTAGATTCATGGCGCTAAGCCAAAACAAAGGCCAAGCTTTTAATATCGCTGATTTTATCTTTAAATAGTCGACATAATTACCCTTGCTCATACCAGCTTCGTTCACTAGTTGATGGTAGAAAGCCGTCCATTGGCTATAGCTTGCTGAAGTTTCAGATCCTTTCTCAAGCAAACCCATTACTTGATTAGCAAGCCAATAAAAACAATGAAACTCAGATATGGTGTTCATTTTAATATCGTCGAGCGAGATAATTGATAAGGGTATATATTCATGTCGCTTAGATACTGAGTGATATGGCTGCACTGAAACTAACTTTGCTTTATGAACAAGGCAGTATTCAACTCCACTAATCTGGTGTACTCGCATCCAGTATGGCTCACCCAAAGTGTTTAATTGCTCGGAATAACATTTAGGACAACACCGAAGGTGATGTAACTTTGGAATTCTTGAGCAGGCATACCCAGAGCGTAAATGCACCGCTCCATATGATTTACCTTTCAAAAGTTCTAAACATTGTACTCGACGGTCTTCCGGCATGAATGGCGCATATAATGGAAATAGCGTGTTGTTATAAGTCAATTGTTCGCTTGAACGCAGGGTTAAAGAGTTTGTTACACTCAGAGCATTAAGTCTGGAAGGGAAGTTAATTGTCGATATTGCTGTTCGAGTATCCATTGCAAGGTCAATCAATCGCTTGGGACTGACCTCACAAAATTGCACTCTCGCTCTCGCTAAAATGCTGTATAACAGCTCATCTGGATAAGGTTTGGGGAAATTTATCATGAAGAGTGAAATCTCCAATTGGCAATACGAGTCCAACTTCCTTGAGCATTAAGTAATAATTGTCCTCTTTTTGTTGAGATGCTATGTAACGCAAATCATCTTCAGGCAGAGTCTTCCATTGTGATTTTGATATGCGGCTAAAGTCTTTTCGCTGCATGGATTCCAATTTAGGCATTTTACGACGCTTTGGCTTTGAAGCTGGCGGCGGCAGAGGTTTAGCTGATTTATCGTATCGCTTTTCACGAGCAATGTCAGAGAAAAACGAACGGTGCTGGCTAAAGTACTTTTTCTGTACTCTCAACATTAACTCTTTAGAAATGCTTTCCATTCCCGTATTTATAGCCTCATGCAGGCATCGTGCATAAAAGCGCACTGCTATTCCAACAACACCTTTACATGCGTTAAACCATATTTCTTTAAGTTCTTTATTTAGCTCAATATCCTGCGCTTTCAAGCAGTTAAACTTCCAAAGCCTAGCTGTAAATCGAGACCAGCGATCAGATAGTTCTTCGTTTTCACTTGCGAAAGCACAAAGAGGATCCCAGGTAAGCTTTTCCGAACTTATTTCATTAATGTCATAACAATCAACATCACTCGAAAGCATAACAACAGGAATTATGTCAGCAAGACCAGCTAAGTGTTCAAATAACAATTCTCGTTTATCGGTAGGCCAATTCTGAGTCGATTCTAATGAGTCAATGATCAAAGTTCCCACATTATAGGTTGTTAGAAGACTCCTCATTTTCATAAATGCAGCGCATACACTAGGGGCCACCTTCACTTCCTAAAGCAAGCTCTAAGGCTTCTAGGAACCGGGCGCAATACTCCAATAGATTGGAAACCCCTTTCAACTCAACTTTTAAATACACGACTTGAACTTGAGAAAGCTTCCCATGCCAAACTACTTGCGGATAGAGTGACAAACAACGCTCAATTGCTGCCGTTTTACCACAGCTCTTCGGCCCTACAATGGCGGTAATATCTCGGCGCTTTTGCACTGCTGTGTCGTCATGCCAAACATGGGGATTACCGCCCATAGCTAACATTAGGTTATTAGATAAGACTCGACCTTTATTCCTAATAGGAGCCTTATTTTGATACCCGCTTTTTATCGTCAAGTCTAAGCGATCGTACAAATCAACAATCTCAGGCACTGAAACATAAAAACTATCAATTAACGACTGAACACTACTTTTCCGCCGGCTATCTTTGTCTTCAGCTGTTGCCTTAATAACTTGATCATTTTTAAAATGAGCCTTTAATAAGCCCATATCTAATGTATCCCTGAGCACATCAACAAATTGATTACCGGTTGTGTCATCAGTTGAAATCAAATCTTCAGCTCGCCAAGCTTTTGGTGGTATCGTTTCAATAGGTAATGTCTGCTGTTTTTTCATAATTAGTCCTCATCATCCATGAAAATTTCGTTCAGTCGTGTATTTGCCATCACGACAGAAGTTTGCGAATCGTTGTTGGAAGGATTGCGTTCGTTTCTCGCTGACTCAGGCTTTACAGCACCGTAAATCGCTTTACTTTCATCCCTTTGAGCAGCTTTATCACCAAGTTTAGAAAGCTCTTCATTCATTGTTCGATTAGCTGACTTTGACTTCTTATCTTCTATAGCTGCACGCACTTCTTCCTTGTTTTTTAACTGTTGTTCAAGCGCATACAGCGTGTGATGGTGCATTGCGTCATTATTTGTGTCTTGAATTTCTTTGTACCTCAACTCTGCGTCACGCCAAGTTAGTCCTTCAAATCGTCTATAATGAACGTACAGAAGACATTTAATATACTTAGTCTCTCCATTCTTTGGCACTAGGTAGATAGCAGAGGCGTCTGATTGATCGATGGCAACCTCCATTTTTTGCCTGTTGTTGTAAACCCTTTCTCGTAGACCTGGCGTATCAGGGATCTCAAATTGAAGATGTTTGTAAGTGAGAATATAACCTCTAGACACGCTCGCTTTATCTCTTTCAAGCAATGAATACCAGAAATACTCTGGATCAACAGAATGAAGCGGACCTGTCCTATGAGCTATGCCCCATTTCCATTTCGAGTTTGGAGAGGTATCAAGATTGGTTGGATAGTCTGCGTCGACTTTTCCCACTCCCATCGTTTTAGAGTTGAGAACCATGACAGTTCGCGCAATAATGCGGTTCAACTCACTTAGCAGCATTGTATATTCATCGGGCTTGTACTTACCGCCATGTTTTTTTGGTAAGTATTCCGAAATCAGACCAGGAAGTAGGTGGCTTATTTCCGCATAAACTCGACCAAAACTTCTTTCACCTTTACCTCTTTTTTCTGGCTGGGAGGCTCCGCTATTAATCATAGCTGTTCCATGCTCGACAGAAACAGAAGTGATTTTTTTACTTCGAAGGTCAGAACCTAAGTCCCCAAAAAAAGCTTTTGGCAAGCCCTGCATCGACCAGTCACTTGGCTCGATTTCCAAACCAAATTCTCGACATAATTCAACTTTATCCCTGACCGCAACAGTCATAGCGTTCATTGCATTGAAATACGATGGGGGCGTTAGTGTCAGCAAGAAGCCTACACAGCTAGAAGTATCGCTATCAATAACTTCATAGAGAGTTGGCCTACCCAGAGGGAATCGCTCTTCATCGGCCAATCCTGCATCGAAAGGCGTCGCATCTATTTCATAAGAGTATCCAGGGCCAACTAAATTGGCACTGACTGCTGAAGTAAGCTTTCTAACGTTAGCATTGAAATGTTTTTCACCAAATTTAGCTTTTGCTCGGGCTTCAGAGCTGAATTTGTGATAATAGAAAGCTTTAAATAAATCAAAGCTAGGTTTTTCATTTTCCAATTTACGAACATCCCCATTGCACCAGCGCGCTAGAAAGTCATAATAAGCATCTTGTATTCTGTTTGTATTCTTGGGTTTACCCTTTTTATCAACAGTGTATTTACCGCTGAAAATTGTGTACTTGATAGCAGTTTCCATCACTGATTCCATTTCAGGAGTAGACTGAGTTGAATCATAACTTCCGTGTTCTTTAGGTCGACCTAAGCGTTTTTCCCGTCTTGTTTTTTTCTTACCTTTACCACCACAGTTAGCATAATCAGGCAGAAGTGCATTGGGGGTTTGTCCACGCTGCCAATATCGTCTGAGATAACGATAAATCGTACTTTTTGCACCGACACCCATTGCAACAAGTACTTTAATTAATTCAGCCCGCTGTTTTTTAATCCAATATTTAGAGCCACCAATGACACCTTGGATTCGAGCAAGGTTACTATCACGTATTGCATGATAATCATGACCTACTTCATAGCTACGATTTACACTTTCTCGCCATGGATCCTCAACATTGATAATCTGGTGTTGATCATCAATATTTTCGACTTGTTGTACAGTTAGCTGAAAAGGGAGAGCGTCATCTTTTTCAATATTAATGAAAATGGCAAAGTCACCAAAATCATCCAATAAACGGTACTTATGGCCGTCCCAGCTGTAAACATGATTGCGCGTCATAAAATCAAGCATGAAGCACCTCATTTACAACTTGAATGTCAGCTCCCCTTAGGTCAAAGAAGTCTCTGTCAAATTTCAAAAAGAAAGCACCAAGCTGCACGAGTTGCTTAAACCTGTAAAGGTAGGTGCCATCCTGAACCCCTATTTCTTCATCAAGAGCAACAAGTAAATTATGAATTCGTTCGTCTGGGTTGCTGAGAAAAACGTTCTCAATTGTGGCAACATGAGAGTAAAGCTCATCAACATCACAATCATCTAGGTTCGCGCCAATTATCCACTCCAGAGTACGGTGGGTTTTCCTACAAATTTGTTCTTCCGTAACCACATACAACGGAATGCCAAGTCGAGCCAACGAAGCTCGTTCTAATTGAAGCTTTTCAATCGTCCGCCATCCTTTTAAATCTTGTACGTATTTTACATAAACACCAAACTTTTCATGTTCAGGACCGTCAAGCGTAACAACAAAATCGGTTGTTAGAGGCTTTTTCTCTGGCTCGTACTGTGGCGAGTGGTTAATCCCTAAATCATGGGCTAGCTTCAACGTGGTTTTTAGGTCATGTGGGTACTGAGATTGAATGTCGACCACTTGAGGATCCATATCCAAAATGATGAACACCATATATTCAAGTAAAGACAGTGTATGTTCAATGCGCCCAGTTGTGCGACTTTTAACTCGTCGCATTTGACCCTTTGAAGAAACCGTGTGCACAGTAGCACCAGGCTGATAATCTTTGTCTGGAACATAAGCTTCTTCGACAATTTCATTTAACTTAAGACTCATTTGAGCCTCGCCACTCACATCAGTGGTACTTAACATCGTTAATATCCTTATCAACATAAGACTCTTTGAGGCATCATCCTGATGCCCTTAATTACAAATTAATTTTAACACATTTTGAAAGATACGATCGTAACCCAATGTTTTTGTTAGCTTTAAAACAATATAACCAAGCTAAAGATAAATATATATAAAGCGTTTCCCTTAAAAAATAAGTACTTAATTAAATTTAAGAAAAAATAATTTTTTTGTAAAAAATTTATTTTTAAGTGCTAAAATTTTGAAAAATCTTTCTCGCCTCTTCTTTTGGTGAGCTATTCAAAATCACTCTTAAAACATGCTTAAGACTCAGATGAAACAACATAAACAAGTAGAGCAATATCTAGAAGTTTTAGAGCTACAACTAAAAAACAATATTGCAGAAATGCAACTGGCATTAAAAACGATTACTGAAATATCAAATAACCTTTTAAACCAACAAAATGACAAAAGTATAAAGTCCTCCCAGATTTTAGACGCACCACCTACCTGTAAATTATCAGAAAAACCGCCGGAATCACTTTTACGAATTCAGGAGGTTTGTTTAATACTCGGGATAAGTAGATCGACACTATATCGAATGGTTAATGATGGCCAGTTCCCTAAAGCACTAGATTTAGGGCCTCGCTACAAAGCTTGGCAAAAGAGTACTGTTACAGAGTGGATTCGTGCATCTGATAATTGAATTTACAACACAAAATAGCCTTTTTAATCGAACGAAGCTTTATGCTGTAAAGTAACAGGTAGAATCATACCTACCCATTACTATTGAAAACGAAGTTTATTTTTTAAAATGGCTTTTTACTTTATCTCTAAATGCTTTGCCAAATTTAGAATGATCATTGAGCTCATGGCGAACTCTGCCGGCAACAATACAAGGGGAGATGCTAAGGCTACTCGCAAATTTACGGACTGAACTAGTATCTTGCATTTCTAAATGGTTCAAATCACCTGATGGAATTAAGCTTTCTTGAGCCAATGCATCTGCTTCTTGTTCAACTTTATCGCCACCTTCTGCATCTAAATTATCCAAGTACCAAGTCTCGGTTCCATCTAAATGCAACGCGATATGCGCTAATTCATGCATTAAAGAAAACCAAAAGTTATCTAACTTATCGTGGCGTAATGTAAGTGCAACAACAGGGTTCCCGCTTGCACAAATACATACAGCACCGTCCAAATACGTTTTTGGTAAATGACCCTCAATAACTAAATGAATACCATGGCGGTTTAAAAACTCTTTAGCTAATTTAGGCCCCTGATCAGACCATGACAATTGCGCTAATTTTTTCATCCAATTAGCATCAACAGTTCCTTTTACATATTTGACTGGGAGCTGCTCTAATTGCGCTTTTTGTAAAACCCTAACTTGCCAAGCCCATAAAGCATAGCTATCAATCTCTTTGTCATTTGAGCGTAAATGAGCTGTGGTTCTTAATAATGCTGGTTTTAAAGAAAATCCATTGGGTACAGACGTTAAAAACTGATTAAGCTTCTCAATTGAATACTCTTTCAATTCATTTATTGAGCCTTTAAACCCTTCAAAATATCCACGAGATCGCATTTCAGTTATAGGAAAGGCATCCCAATTAATATCTTTTGAGATAGCGCTTTTAGCGCAAGGTTCTTTAATCAACACATCAGCAGATATTCCTAAGCCCGCGCTTAGCTTACGAATCATATTCAAGCTTAAACTTCGCGTGCCATTTAGTACCTCAGTTACTTTTGAAGCAGATCCAAAATAAGGCACTAAATCTTTTTTAATCAAGCCCTGTTGCTCCATACGAAATTTTATTGCTTCAATTGGATCAGGGAAGTCAATAGGAAATGCTTCTTCCTCGTACTTTTCAATTAAAAATGCCAGTAAATCCAGCTCATCACTTTCTGCTGAATCTGGAGCGGGGTCAAAATCCATTAATGTCATGACACGCGCTAAAGCTTGCTCATGATCTTGAGACGATTTAATTAACTTAATGTGGCCCATAATACCTCCTTAAAAGCGTTGCTTGTCATACTCCGAATGGGTTCCAACCCATTCAATCACAGCAATACCATTTTGATATCTCACTTTCACAACTAACCTATAATGGTTACCTTTTACATTAAAGATCACCCTATTATCAGCTAAAAAATCTGCGCTTCGATATCGGTTCTTTATATCTTGGGGTGTTTTCCAGTCAGCTTCATTAGCCTCTGAAAACCAAGCTTCAAGTGCTTTTTTTGCATTAGCATGCTTTTGACTAAACTCTGTAAGTTTGTCTCTTCCTAAGACCTTCATTTCGCCTCAAAGTTCCCACGAAGGGAATTATAGTTGTTATTACCAAAAAGGGAAGTTAATTGTCATAATGGATTCTAATCTGCTGACGCTACGGTCCAAATCCGTTTAAGTGGTAGCTCAGCTTTAATGTCCTCTTCTAGCTTGTCGTAGAACATAAATAATTGTTCTAATAAATCATGCTGAGTCCATAATCGAACTCGAAAAAAGCTTGATGCTAACTCTTTTTGAACGTTACCTTTAAACCCGCCCCAAGCCACAAATAACCCTTGGGTAGCATTAAACTTTGTCATCGCCCCCATTAGTTTATCAACGGTTGGGCGATCAACTAAACCGTCTCCAGATTTAACTTCAACACAAATTCGCTGAACTCCAAACCCCATAGGCCCGTCACCAGCTAAAATATCAGCACCACCATCCGCACCTTCAGGGCTCTGCCAACAGGTGTAGCCTTGAGCTGTTAAAATAGCAGAAACCAAACGTGTTAAGTTATGACCTCTAAATTTAGCCTCAATCAATTTAATAATTTGGCTATGACCCAGCTCCTCTAAATCTATTTCAACCTCTTCATCATTAGCATCTTGGTTAGACGAATAATTAACAGTTTGATTTATAATTTGCCTTTGAGTTTCAGCCTTCCAACCATTCGCTTCCATAGCGTTAATGCGTTCTTCAGCATTATTACGCTGAATCCGACATATAGTCATAAACGCACCAAAACTGTAAAGTAAATCTTGAGAAAAGTGTCCTCTGGGGATTGGATCCGGTAACCACTCAACGCTACGCCAGTGAAAGAAAGGGTCGGCACCATTTTTATCAAAATTATAGTTTGATGTTATTTTTCCAATATAAATAACAGGCTGAATTTTTGAGGGCAAAATAACCCTGTCACCCATATTTATCGCATGGGCAAATGGCCAAACTTGGCTAGCATGATTCATTAACTTTTTAGGCTTAGCATCAGGAGCATTAATAGACAGCGCATCGATTAGCTCTTGGCGTTCTCTCATTTTAGTAAGATCGCTGTTTAATCCATCCCACGTCACATAAACTCGGTTTTCATTAATAAACTTTTGTTCAAACTGTCCTTGAGAGCCAGCTCTTATTAACCAAATTGACATAATTTTCCTTAAGGCATTAAATCTAATTGAGGCAGTATACAGGCCAAATACGGTCTCTTTGTATGGGGTAAAACAGTGTGTACTATAGCTGCGCTAAAACCTGACTTTCGATTACAGCCTTCAATTATCAACTGCTTTGCGTCTTCTATCCCTTTCAAGTCCTCATCGTCTAAATCATCTAAGCTTAATCGACTAGTATGTCTCAAAAAGTTTAAAGCCGTCCTAGCATTTTTAATTGCCTTCCTTCGAGCTGAAACAATAGATTTTTCATCGAGGTTCAATATTTGTTTTGAAAGTTTCACACGCTGATAAGCTGTAGAGTCCTGCTGCTCGGAATAAATTGATGCCGTTTTACCTGTTTCAACTTCAAATGTAATAAGTTGAACATCATCCAGCGAACACGGATCTAAAATAGTTCGATAATTATAATCACAAGCAGTATCACCCCATGCTCTTTGTGATTCATCAATTAAAGGAAAGTAGTCAACTTTTCCTCCATCTTCGCGGCTTCTATTAGCATAGATACAAGAATAACGATAATTATCAATATCAAATGCCTTCCACCAATACCCTGGGTGTTGACCTGTAGCCGAGCATAGAATAGTCCCATCCTCGAGCTTAACTCTTCCCTTTGGCCAATAATGATCCACATCAAAATCGGTTCCTATTTGCGGAGTTTCGGTGTACCAACATTTAGCACCAAACTCTTGTACAAATGTTCTTTTTAAAGATGACCATTTATTGCCGATCTCCTCAATTGTTACTTTAGGATCCGCTGAAGCTGCTATTTTTCGTGACCATTGAATAGCTTTTTTATCCCAAGTTTTTGTTTTACAATTGGAAAAATGGCGTTTATCAATGTGTCTCATTGTCTGACACCTTTAAATCTTTTAATAAACTTTTGATAAGTTTTTTTCTAGCCTCAACACTGGCGACTTCTTCTCCAAATTTTAAGTACTTACTTCTAGCGATTAAAAATTGCCGATAGTCTTCATCAGGATGAATGTAACCATAACCGAGTTCTTCTAACTCTTGGTTTAATTCTTCTAACCTATCAGAGTCCTTATCCTCAACTAATAACTCACGGCGCTCACGAATCAATTGCTGAGTACCGTGGTCTAAGGTCGTTAAAAGGCCAAACATATCACTCGTTAATATCCCATTCACGGTCATTCCTTTAGGTGATAACTTAGGCTGACTAACCGATATCTCTTGGGAATGCTCTGAGCGAGTAACAACCTGAATTTGCTCTTGGTCAAGCTCATAGATTGATAGGGGGTGATGTGTTGTCATTACAATGTGGCTGACAAATCCATCGGGTACAAACATCTCTAATATTTGATGATATTTTGCTGCCCAATATGGATTTAAGTGAGTATCAGGCTCATCTAAAAGAAACAAAGCATCTCGTTTAGCAGTAAACTGAAGTAACCCAAATACAGTTAAAAGTTGCTGCTCACCTTCACTAAGTTCTGTAAAACTAATATCTTCAGCACGGCCTTCCAATGTTACTCTAATTTCTAACCTATCTAACATGCCTGACAAGTAGGTGGCCTCTAGTACTTTGAAAAAATCTTCTGGCCGCATATTTCGTGCTAATGACTCCAAAGATTTTAAATCTGGCAGATGATAGGCCACCACATCATGGTACTTTTTCTTTTGAGCATGTAAATCCAGCGTTTCTTCCTGCTGAGTAACAGGGCCAATGCCATTAGTTCTTAATAATTCAACAAAATCACGAATGCCGCCTTGAATCCCCCAAAAATCATTCGCATCATTTGACTCTGCATCCGTTGGCTTTTTCAAAAAGAAAGTGGCCGACTCAAATTTGGAAATTGATAGTTCACGGCTTAAAAATTTCTTAGCTTTCGGAAAGCCACGGGCTGAGAAAAAGGCTAACAATGAAAATTGGCTATGAAATCCCTTAGCATAAAAAAAGGGACGAATGTTAGAACGAATACTTTCATCTTTATGACGCACACTTTGGTAGAACTCTTTGCGTTTGTTAAAGAGCAACTTTTCTAAACGATCACTGGGCCCTGAATAATAAGCAAAAATATTCCGTGGTAAATATTTCGAAATACCTTCTTTATTGCGCTTTACTTTAGCAATATCGATACTTTGCTTTTTATCTAACTCTTTACCACTTGACGTAGTGCAATATTCAATCTGGTAAATAGACTGTCTGTCTGGGTTGGCATCCACTGACATCCAAGTTTCAAGACTTTCATCGCCTAATTTATAATCCAACTCATAGGAAAAAGGCGGCTTAGAGCCATCATCTAAATGCAAAAAAATTTTTACTAAAGCCTCAAGAATATTAGATTTCCCCGTGCCATTTTGCCCGATAATAACAGTGCGGCTAGTACCGGATGAAAATCTTATTTCAACGCCTTTTAGATTTTTAAAGTCCGAACGAATATTAAGGCGAAGTAACTTCATCGATTGATCTCCAAATACTGCTGACCATCTTTATCTATTTCTTTAATAACCTGCTGCTCTAGTAGCTGACTGATCTCTTTTAGCACCTCGCGTAAATCCATCAACTCTTTAAGTTCATCAAAGATTGCTTGTGGTTTTGCAATCCCTTTTTTATTGAGCACACCTACCACTGGATTTTCTAACAATATTTTCGGCTGGATCTCTTTTTTGGCTTTCGCTTTACGGGTACCTTTTTTCTTTTCTTTGTTCGCGTTTTTATTTGCCTCACGCTCAGCCTTGATCTTCTCTAATAACGCCTCGGCACTGTTGTCGCCGCTAATTAAATCAGGGTTGGCGGCGCGCCAATCGGCAGAGAGTTCACCGCGAAAGGCTTTGGCTAAGATAGATTGGGTGAGGTTATTAACGCGCTCTAATGCAGCATTGGTTTTTTGTTCGATGCTATCGGCAAAGGCAAACAGCTCTTCGACACGTCGAACAATTTCGGTTTGCTCTTCGAGGCTTGGCAGCTCGAATTCTAAATTCATTAAGAGGCTTGTTTCAACACTAGATACGGTCGTTCCAGCTTTAGAGCATTCTTCTAATATTCTTCGCTCTAACCCTTTTAACAGGTAAAACAAAAACTCAGGACTGATAAACCCCAAGTTTGGAACAAGTGCTTTGATATCTTGATTGATCGTTACTGGAGCTAGTGTTCTTGCAACCGGAAATGAATGCGCAAGTATCCCGCTTCGAGTTACGACTAAGATAGAGTTTGATGGGACTAATTTCATACCGCCAGTGTCGATTGCTTCCTTTGTAATTTTATCTTGAGAACTGGCAATTAAGTCCGTCTTCATATCTTTTGGTGACACCCAGGGTATATCACCACCTTCCCAATAATTGGAATTGCTTTTGCTGGGGGTTTTACCTCCAGATATAGCTGTAATTGCTTTTAACCGAGCTGGATTAGAAGATACTTTTTTCGCGCTCCGCCACTCTTCCGTCAGCTTCCCACTAACCGCAGCAGCGAGGACGGATTGGCGGAAGGTTTTTAGGATTTTTGGAATACGGTCGAGGCGGGCTTTAGTGGTTTCCACCTGTGCCAACAGGGTGTCGAGTTTATCGGCAATGACTTTTTGTTCGGCTAGGGGGGGAAGTGGTAGCTTAATCAGTTTAAGCTCTTTAACCGCTGCCAGATTTTGAATAGCCCCACCACCTGAATTTGTTAAAACACTTTCTTGCACTGATGGCGAGCGAAAAAGTTTAAGGAAAAAATCAGGCCAAATCTCTTCTGCCAGTCTAATTCTAAGCAAGGCTTGATTGATGACACCTTCGGGTGCATCTTGAGGCACTTGGGTAATTCTCCCCATCGTTCCTGAACAACTGACTAAGAAGTCACCACCCTGAACCCAAAAGCTTGCTAAATCATTGTATTTATCTTCATCAACAAAATACCTAAATCGAGTGCAGTCATCATTAATAGGAGCATACTGCTCATACACAGCATAACCACTCTCTTTAAAGAATGCTTTTTTTAAGTTACCTCCGAATGGCCCTCTTCTAAAGCCATTTACTGATGTAAGGTCTTCCCAGTTAACTTCTAACCATTGTTCAGGCAAATTAACCTCGCTCATCAATTCGCCCCTTCCAACGCCGCCAGCAATTCATCCAACTCACCCAAAGCCGCTGCCAATTCGTCTTTGGCTTCCCTTGCCAATACAGCAGGCTCAGGCAAATCAGCCGCATCGACGCTGTCTTTGTCTTTTAGCCAGCTAATATCCAATGAGTCGCCTTTAGTATTGGCTATCCACTCGCGGCTAAAGCAGCGCCAGCGGCTATGTAAAAGCTTGTCGTCGACGTTTTCATTTTCCACGGCTGCTTGTTTGTCTACTGCGATTTGTTCAGCACCAAAGCTGTATTCACCTTGGGTGCGGGCTGCGAGTGTTGAGGCAATATCTTGTTGTCGCGATAAATCACGACCTACAGGATCATATACGGCTTCAAACGGCGCTAAATGGCTATCACTAAACGGAGTGCGTTTGCCAAAGCTCGGCATGTTGGTACGCAAGTCGTACACCCATACATTTTCAGTGCAATTTTCTTGCTGATGCTTGTCGGTTGCGCTGCCTTTGGTAAAGAACAAGACATTGGTTTTTACCCCTTGGGCATAAAAAATACCGGTCGGTAAGCGTAAAATAGTGTGTAAATTACACTTGTTCATTAAATCGCGGCGTACGTCTGTGCCCACGCCTGCTTCAAACAATACGTTGTCGGGCAATACTACAGCGGCGCGGCCACCGGGTTTTAAATTGCGGTAAATATGCTGTAAAAACGCCAGTTGCTTGTTGCCTGTTTTATAGGTTAAATCGTCACGGGTATTGCTGGCCTCGCCGCCTTTGCTGGTACCAAACGGCGGATTAGCCAAAATTATATCGGCGCTTGGTAAGGCTTTACCGGCATCGCCCAGTGCGTTGCCTAAATGTATTACGCCCTCGTCGTCGCCTTCCATACCGTGTAATAAGCAATTCATTAACGCTAAACGGCGCGTGTTAGGTACAAGCTCTACCCCCACAAAAGCGTCGTTTTTTTGAAATTCAGATTGCTTGCTATTTAAGTCAAAATAATCATCGGTTTGCTCACGCATGTATTGGTCGGCAGCGACCAAAAAGCCTGCTGTGCCCGCAGCAGGATCTTGTATTACTTCGCCAACTTGCGGCTTCATGCAACGTACCATGCTATTAATTAACGCGCGCGGGGTAAAGTACTGGCCCGCGCCCGATTTAGTCTCACTGGCGTTTTTCTCTAATAAGCCTTCATATAAATCGCCAAGGCCATCTTTAGCGGCACTAAACCAATCAATTTGATCCAGCGTTTTAATCATTTGCTCTAAATGGCGCGGCTCACGTAAGCGCGTTTGCGCATCGGCATAAATGGCGCTGATTAATGGATCTTCGTGTACTTGCACTTCTTTGGTTTGGCCTGGGTTTTCTGGGTCAGCCTCAAGGCGTTTACCGGTTGAGAGGGCAAATAAAATGGCCTTGTAATCATTTAATAAATTGATGCCTGATTTGTCGCTGATATCCTGCCAGCGGCAGCCGATTGGCAGCGGATGTTTTTTTAAGGTGCCGGCTTCGGTGTTTTCGTGCACCATTTTAATAAACAACAGCAGTACCAGCTCGGTAACGTAGTCGCTGTAGTTAATACCGTCGTCACGCAGTACGTCACACAGGTTCCAAAGTTTTTGTACAATGTCGTTATTGGTCATGATGTTCTCAAAATTAGTAATAGGGGATTAGCCGTGTGCAACGAGTAAGGAGCACAAGGGTTGATTTATGTAGTAATTAACACGGCCTACTTTTTGTTTGGTCAAAAAGCCGTGCTCCACCAGTTGTTCTAAATACTTGGTGGCAGTAATCCGAGTTATACCGAGGTCTTCCACAATGAAGTCTATTTTGGTGTAGGGGTGGTTAAATAAGTTGTTAAGTAAATCTTGGCTGTAAATTTTAGGGAGCTGCTCTCGTATACCGTGTTTTACTTCTGCCATAAGGGTTTTCATGGCGGTGATAAGTGAAATGGTGTCTCGGGCGGTATCAATAACACCATCAAGCATAAACTCTAACCAAGGTACCCAATTACCTGTATCACGCACTGCTTGTAAATTAGCGTAGTAATTAGCTTTGTTCTTAATAACAAATCGGCTTAAGTACAGCACAGGTAGGTTTAGTAAGTCTTTAGTCACCAAGTACAAAATATTTAAAATACGCCCGGTACGGCCGTTACCATCGTAAAATGGGTGAATGCTCTCAAACTGATGGTGAATAATGGCCATTTTTACCAATGGGTCAGCATCACATAACTCATCGTTATTGATAAACTGAACAAGGTTATCCATAAGTTTTGTAATTTCATCGCCGTGTTGTGGTGGGGTATAAACCACTTCACCTGTTCGTGCATTTTTAAGATCAGTGCCGGGGAGCTTTCGTAAACCGGCATCATTATGTTCTAGGTTTTTTTGTATTGCTAGAATATCATTAAGGCGGATAAGTTTGCTTTTACGTGCGGTTTCGAACCCTTGCTTTAAAGCGACTGCATAATCTTGTACTTCTTTGGTGGCAGGGTTGGTTACAGCTTCTTCAAACAGGTTAGCTTTATAAAGTTCATCGTGTGTTGTTACGATGTTTTCTACTTCTGAGCTGTCTTTTGCTTCTTGTAGAGCGAGTGTATTAATCAGTATGGCTTCGTTAGGTATGCTTGCGGCAACGCCTTTTAGCTCTGCTAAATGACGATGTGCTGTGGCGGTTTTTTTTAAAACGGCACGGGTTTCCCATTGTTCAATGTTAGGGAGAGGTAAAGGCTCAATATAGGTCGACATAAATAACTTTTATCCTTTTTTATACATGTCTGTTTGGTTATGTATAAATTGTTTAGAAAATTATACATAAGCTATATAACATGTATAGCAATTCCATTTATTTATATACTTTATTGTTAAGCTGTTTTAGCTGGCCATATAGCTTCACTAAGCTCCTCTAGCACTATATCAAGTTGATTATTCAATACTTTATCAAATTGCTTTGCGCCGCCATGCTCACCAAAGCGGTTATTAACAAAATCACGGTCAATAATGACTTCATGCACAAGTTGCTTAGCTAATCGGTCTAACCACTTACGCTGGTTAGGGTTCCACTGGTGGCTTTGGTAAATGCGCGCCATAGCCTGCGCAACTCTTTGTTCAAACGGAACCAGTGCCTCACCTAATGCCGCGCGACGAATATGACCAATAATGCTCGCTGCAATATCTTGATTAGTTTGGTTACGCACTGCACTTTGCAGCTTGGGCTCGGTGTAACCTGCGCTATCAAGTAGTAACTTAATATCTTTGAGCTGGGTGCGATTTAAATCACGAGGCTTGTTAACAACCGCTGCAAGCGCTGCATTTTGATTTAATTGTTCTTTAATAAACTGGTTAAAGCTATCGAGGTAATCTTCTGGTTTTTGATGCGCACCATAGCTTTGGCTACGATCGCGGATTTCATCGTGATGCTCTGAAATAACAGGTTGTCGTTCGCTGCCTAGTAAGCTATTGACCTCTGCTAATTGATTTAATAAACCACTGTGCTGGTTTATAAACGTTGCCGCTTGTTTTGGCCCTAGCTGGTTTAAATGGGTGTGTAAGCTTTTTGGTTCAACACCCCATGACTCTTGCAACTCATCTAACTTTTGCTTAAGAGCTGGTTTATTTTCTGATTTTTTCTGTGCTTTACGTAATACCCGCATCACCTTTTGGCTTAGTTGACTCAGCACGACATCAGCATGGCTTTGTTCGGGTGTATCGCCAGGAGCACTAAGCGCTCGTTCAAGTAGATCTGGATTGGTAATTTCATCCACTAATTGGTCGAGCGTAACGTTCGGATCTCTTACCAGAGGCTTCATGGTATTAACATCTTGCAATGCTGCGTAGATATCAACTGGGTCATAAATGCGAAATACGGTTTTACCTATGTCGTCACAGCGGCGAGTTGCACGCCCAACCATTTGCTCGTATAAAATGCGCGATTTTACTCGGCGCATAAACACTAAGTTACAAATTTTAGGCACATCAATACCGGTCGTTAATAAATCAACGGTAATGGCAATATTGGGGTATCGCTCGTTTTTATATTGGCGGATAAGCTGTTCTACCTTATCGCTTTGGCCAGTTACTTTAGCCACGGCAGCCTGATTATATTCGCCGTTATAAAGATCTTTAAAAGCCTCATCGAGTAAGCGTTTTACCATGTCGGCGTGCAAATCGGTGGCACAAAAAATCATGGTTTTCTCGTCACCAAAGGGATCTAGCTCTTGCACAAGTTGCTCACAAATAACACGGTTGAAGTTTTCGTTAATAACTCGGCGATTAAACGCGTCAACTTCGAAACTTAGTTCGTCGTCGAGCTCAGCACTTTGTACTTCACCGGTTTGCGTATTAATAGCGCTAACTTCCTCACCTTTGGTAAAAGTAATGCCATTTTGTGTCAATAAGGTTTCATAACGAATCGGTGGCTCGTGATCTATTAGCCAGTCGTCAGCTACTGCTTCTCTGTATGAATAGGTATAAACAGGTTTGCCAAAAATATCACTCGTGTGTTTTGCCGGTGTAGCCGTAAGTGCGATTTTTACTGCATCGAAATAATCTAAGACTCGGCGATAGCTCGACAAGTATTGGCTGGTGTCGCGAGTAGCCAGTTCACCCTCTGTCATTTCTTGATCGAGTGTATAACCTCGGTGGGCTTCATCAATTATAATGCAATCAAACTGGTCTAGCGGTGGCGGGTTATCACTCATAAAAATACGCTTAACCATAGCTTGCACAGTTGCAACTTGTACGCGGGTTTCTGCCTCGGCCGCCATATCACCTAGTTCTGCCACATTGTATATTTTTGATAATGTGTGATTTTGTTCAAGTGGAGCTTCGTTAAAAGCGTCTATTGCTTGTTGCCCTAGAGCTGTTCGGTCGACTAAAAATAAAATTCGCTTGAAACGTTCAGCTTTTAAAAAGCGATACATTAAACCAATAATTGTACGGGTTTTTCCGGTGCCTGTGGCCATTGCTAGCAAAGCATGGCGAATATTTTGCGCTAAGGTATTTTCAACAGCGATAATCGCTTTTTGCTGGTAATCACGCACTTTTAAGTAGCCAAAAGGCTCATCTTTGAGTTTTTGTTGGGCGGCGTCTTTGCTGCGCTTAAGTAGATCAAGCAACCCCTCAGGGGTATGAAACTTTGGCAAAGCGCGTTTAATATTCGCAGGTTCGCGTACATCACGAAACCACGTACCTGATTGTTCAGCAAGTTGAGGTACATACGGGCGACCGTTACAGGAATAAACAAACGGTACTTTATAGTGGCCATCATCTTCATCTGGCCATGCTATGGTCAACCCTTGTAGCTCCCAAGCAGGTATTAAAGAGGATTGAACATTCAAGCCTTTACTGTATCGCTCTGCTTGTGAAATTTTACCTGCAACATTGGTGTTTTCTTTTTTAGCTTCAACCACCGCAATAGGTGAAAGGCCTGCAAAAAGTACGTAATCAGCACGCCCTTTTTTTCCTTGATATTCAGTAGGCCACTCAGCAATGGCGATGTTTTTTCCTTTCTCTGGGCGAGTGCCATTTTTATGGGTGAGCACTTCAGTATCAACATCCCAGCCAGATTCTTGTAACTGTTGGTCGATTAGAATACGTGTTAACGCTTCATCCAGGACAATATTCTTAGTTGCAGCTTTTGAACTTGTACTTAGCTTTTGCTTATATGAGGTGTTTGATTCGTCATCTAGGTTTGAAAGCTTAGTTTGTAACTCTGCTATCTTCTTTTCGTAGTTGTGTTTTTGGTCGGCAAGCGCTCTTTCATGTTCTTTCGCTTGCTCAGCTAGCTCTTTGGACTCTTGGTCCATTTCAAAAGCTAGCGATTCATATTCTGTTTTTTCTTTATTTATTAGTTCGTTGAGTTGTTGGCTGGAGTCAAGATCGAGGTTTGCTTTTTGCAGGTCGACTTTTAAGTTATCTATTTCACTTTGTAAACTACGTAATTGCTCACTGGGGTCATGAGGAGGGGTAAAAGCACCCGGTTTAAATGAGGTACCCTGCTTACCAAATGACTGATGAAACCATATCGCTAACTTACGTGCGACAACTAAGCCATTAATAGCTTCTTTATGTTTTGTTCTAAATTTGTGAGTTGCTTTATTCCCTTCAACCCTCAGCGTATGAAAAAGGTCTTTAACAACCTGATCTAATTGAAGCTCTCTACTGATTCTGTGTATTAATTCAAGCTGCGAAGTATTGTCTTCAAAGTTAACTCTTACTAATACAGCAATGTGTTGCGCAATCGCCTCGCCTAGCTGTCTCAATTTAATTAACGTGGTATTAGGGTCACTAGCAAACGCTTTTTCAGCCGCACCCGCTAGCTCGACAAAAAGATCGTCGTGTTCAGAAAGAAAGTAAAAATTTCCCATTTTATTATCCACAGCTAACTCCATTTAAGCACTTGCTCTAACTTATTGGGCATCTACTTATTCAACTTATATTTTTATTGTTGAATACCATTAAGCTTATTACTTTCAGCCATAATACCAATATAAGTTAAAAATTATACATTCTTAATCAAAAAGATATACATACAAAAAACGGCCACTTATTGTGACCGTTTTAGTTGCATACTTTATTTTTAGAATCGAACTCGTTTGTTTCGTTCTTTATTTCTAGTAGCGCACATTAAACTCAGTTTTGATCATTATTTAACGTGCACAAAACCTATAACCTGTTGATCTTACTCAACAGTAACCGATTTTGCTAGGTTACGTGGCTGGTCGACGTCAGTGCCTTTAATTACTGCTACGTAGTACGACAGCAACTGCAGAGGAATTGTATATACAACAGGGGCAATCACGTCATCTACATGGTTTACGTTGATTACACGCATTGTATCGTCTGACTCAAAGTGTGAGTCTTTATCAGCGAATACATAGATGATGCCGCCGCGAGCACGTACTTCTTCTACGTTTGATTTAAGCTTTTCAAGCAATTCATTGTTTGGTGCTACAACAATAATTGGCATGTCGGCATCAATAAGCGCTAATGGGCCGTGTTTAAGCTCACCTGCTGCGTAGGCTTCAGCGTGAATGTATGAAATCTCTTTAAGCTTAAGTGCGCCTTCCATCGCGATTGGGTATTGTGAGCCGCGCCCTAAAAACAGTGAATGGTGTTTATCAGCAAATTCTTCAGCAAGGTCTGCAATGCCATCAGCCAATAGTAGCGTTTCTTCTAATTTAGCTGGTAGCAGTTTAATAGCGTTAACGATCGCGCTTTGATCTAAGCCTTTCTCTTGCGCAATAGACGCAGTAAGCATTAACAAACCAACAAGCTGTGTAGTAAATGCTTTAGTAGAGGCTACACCAATTTCAGCGCCTGCTTTGGTCATAAAGGCAAGGTCTGATTCTCGCACAAGCGATGAGCCAGGTACGTTACAAATAGTCATTGACCCCATATAGCCTTGCTCTTTAGCTAAACGCAGTGCAGCTAAAGTATCAGCCGTTTCGCCTGATTGTGAAATAGTTACTAGTAGGCTATTTTCGTGTACAAATGACTGACGATAACGGAACTCAGAGGCAATTTCTACGTTACAGCTAACACCTGCATATTGCTCAAGCCAGTAACGAGCAACCATACCTGAGTGGTATGACGTACCACAGGCAATAATTTGTACGTGTTTTACGTCTTTAAATATTTGCTGTGCGCTATCGCCAAAAGCATCAATAGCTACGCGGTCATCGTTTAAACGTCCTTCAAGGGTGTTACGTACTGCAAGTGGCTGCTCATAAATTTCTTTTAGCATGTAGTGACGGTAATCACCTTTGCCTGATGCATCTTGTGTGATGTTTGATTCAACAACTTCACGCTCAACCGCGTTGCCATCTGCATCAAAAATTTCTACTGTGTCGCGAGTAATACGCGCTACATCACCTTCTTCTAAGAAGATAAAGCTGCGAGTTACTGGTAATAATGCCAGTTGATCAGAAGCAATAAAGTTTTCACCAAGGCCTAAACCAATAACTAACGGGCTACCTGAGCGTGCTACAATAATTTCGTTATCATTCGCTTTATCGAACACAACGGTACCAAATGCACCTTCAAACTGCTTAACAGCAGCTTGAACTGACGCTAATAAAGTGGTGTGCTGCTGACGTAACTGATGAATTAAATGCACCATGACCTCAGTGTCGGTGTCTGATAAAAACTCGTAACCGTCGCCTTTAAGTGCTGCACGCAAGCTTGCGTGGTTTTCAATAATACCGTTATGCACAAGCGCTAATTGATTGCTTGAAACATGTGGGTGAGCATTGGCTTCAGTTACACCGCCATGAGTCGCCCAACGAGTGTGTGCAATACCTGTGTGGCCGCTAACACCAGCTTGTTCAAGTGCTGACTCTAAGTTTACAACCTTACCAACCGCTTTAACTGTATTAAGTGTATTGCCTTCAAGTAAAGCTACACCTGCTGAGTCATAACCGCGGTACTCAAGACGCTTAAGGCCTTCAACTAAGATTTTATTTACTGGACGTTCTGCAACAGCCCCAACGATTCCACACATAGTGTCTCCATTAATTTTTTAATTCTAGCAACTTACGTTTTAGTTGCTATTCCATAATTTCTGCGCAAATTAGTTTTACACCACACGCCTCTATGGCTGCACGTTTATCACTTGCTAAGCCACTGTCGGTTATTAATGTGGTTACTGTTTGCCACGGTAATTCTAAATTTGGTATTTTTCGGCCAATCTTATCTGATTCAACCATAACGATTACTTCGCGCGCCGCTTTAGCCATCACTTGGCTTAATCCAACAAGTTCATTAAACGTGGTTGTTCCACGCGCTACATCAATGCCATCAGCACCAATAAATAGTTGATCAAAATCATATGAGCATAGAACATTTTCAGCTACTTGCCCTTGAAACGATTCAGAATGCGGATCCCACGTTCCACCTGTCATCAAAAGGGTTGGTTCGTTTTCAAGTGAGAGTAAACGACTCGCCACTTTAATCGCATTAGTCATTACAACTAATCCGCGTTTATTTGCAAGTTCTGGGATCATGGCGGCCGTAGTACGCCCGCTATCAATAATAATGCGGTTATGATCTTTTATAAGCGATGCTGCCGCTTTGGCAATGGCCACTTTGCGCTTAGAATCAATCTCATCGCTAACAATCTCTTTAGGCAGAGCAATAGCACCGCCGTAACGGCGCAGCAATAAGCCACTTTTTTCAAGCGCGGTTAAGTCTTTTCGAATAGTTACTTCTGATGTTTGAAACTGTTCAGCTAAACTATCTACGGCTACCTCACCTAATTCATTAACTTGAGTAAGGATCAAATGGCGGCGTTGCTGGGTGTTTCGTTTGGTCATAAGTGGTTACAATTAAGTTTCGTTTCGAAAGTTAGTAGATTTTAAACGAAACTAATAAAATGGCAAGTGAATGCGTAAAAAAAGCACAGTTTTATTCAAATTATCATCATGCTTAAAGTAGGTTAAGCTAGACACCATTATTTAAGTTAAACAAAATTGATATGCAGTCATTTAATAGTATTAGTAAAGAGAATCTAGCGCAGCGTAAAGCTGTGCACGAAATTTGCCGCTTATTTAATAAAAGCCCAAGTAAAGGTAACTTAAAACGCATAACAGGACTGTTTGCTAACTCCGGTTCGGGCGTCATTATTGAAGCAGGCTTTCATTGTGATTATGGCTCACAAATACAAATTGGTGATCGTACTTTTATAAACATTAACTGCACTGTGTTAGATGCGCCAATTAATGAAGGAGCTATAAGCATTGGCGACGATTGTTTAATCGGCCCGAATGTTCAGCTACTGGCAGTCTCGCATGCGATTAACCCTACAGAGCGGCTCAAGAAGGAGAACTTTACTGCACCGATTACTATCGGTAATAATGTGTGGATTGGCGCGGGAGTTATTGTGTTAGCTGGCGTTACAATTGGCGATAACGCTGTTGTGGGCGCAGGGTCAGTAGTAACCAAAAGTGTGGCTGCGAACACTGTTGTTGTCGGTAACCCCGCGATAAAAATTAAAGATATTTAAAGAGTTATATCATAGGTCGTCGTTTACGGCGACAACCCCCTGCGATATTAAATTTACAAATATACTGAATCCCAATACGGATAGTCACCAATTCTAGTGACCAACTTGCGCCTCAAAGGATTTGCAGCAATGTACCTTGCTATTTCAATCCTATTTTCTTCTTCTCGCAGCGCATGATCATAATACGCTCTTTGCCATACAGGCTGATTTAAATCCCGTACTTTATTAACTTCTCGAACTGATGCGCCTTTTAAGTGACCCACTACAACCCCTAATTCACTGTTTTTAAGCTGCAACAAACCATGGAAATGATCAGGCATTAAAACCCAAGTTAACCAACGGCATTGATACTTGAGCTCATTACTCGCAATGCATCTACAAAAGATATTAGCATGATCGAAATTACTAAATATCCCTTCTCTGCGGTGGCATGTAAATGTAATGAAGTATTCGCCTGATTGAATTGATACACGCCCTTTCTTTAAGTTACTCCAGCTCATTTAGTAAATTCCTTTTTCTAAAGCAGAAATAAAATATAGCCTATTTACGCGCTAAAGCACGCCCTACATCACCTCAATACACACCTGTAGGTCATCATTTATGGCGACATCGTTTGCTTATCTAATCATCGCGTAAAACAAGCGATGGCCGTGTACTGGCGGCTTTAAAGGCAAGACTGGCAACGGTTAGCCAAGTAAACGCACCCACAATGAGGCCTGCCAAGCAATATACCCAAATGGTTTGCTCAATACGGTCGTTAAAACCTTGCAACCAGTTATCCATTAGCCAATAAGCTAGAGGTAAAGCAATTGCTGCCGCTGCGAACACTATGATTAAAAACTCACGGGCAAGTAGATTAACTAAATTTAAACGGGTTGCGCCCAATACTTTTCGCATGGCTAATTGCTTTTGCTGACGTTTCGCTGCAAATGCCGCTAGTCCAAATAAACCTAAGCAACTTAAAAACATGGCCAGCACAGAGAAATTTCGAATAAGCACAAACAAGTCATGCTCGACGCGATAAACCTTGGCTAAGTCTTGCAGCATTAGGCTAAATTGCGGGTTGGCAGTTAAATTAAACTGTTTTAAAAGCTGGCGTAGCTGACTCAATAATTGAGGAAAGTTTGCTTGCTCGGTGCTTACCACCAATCTAACGGTTGATTGTGAGCTATACCCTGCTGAAAATGACACAGGCAGCCAATCGTCTTTTGCCGAGCCCACTTTAATGTCTTTTATCACACCAACGATGATAGCATTGATGTTGCGGTAAAGCCCCTGAACTTGCAGCCCCACTACCTCACTCACACTCTCATAGCCAGCGCGTTTTGCCATTTGTTCGGTCACCAAAATGGCCATTGCTTGAGGCGTATCCTCGCCCTGCTGCGTATTTGACTCCTCATTGACATAATGCAACCAATCGCTTTGAAATTGTGGTGAAAAATCTCGGCCAGCAAGTAGTGTCAGACCCAAGGTTTCCACGGCATGAAAACCTGTGCCAATAGTCGGTGGCAGTTCGCTTTCTTCATAGCCGTTTGGCCAACGGAAGTAAAAACTTTCTAGGATGCTATCGGTTAAATCTGTGTCTGTAGTGGTCACTTGCACGACACCGGGCAGTGCACGGATCTCATTGAGTATCGCATGCTCTTTTGCCATCAATTGCTTGCTACTTAAATCGTGTATCACAATGCGATCCGTCACATCATAACCAACCGCTAAGCTTTGCAAGAACGTTAACTGTTGCAAGCTCACTAACGTACAAACAATTAAAGCCATTGCCATGGCTGCTTGAAATACTAACAAGCCTTTACGCAGAATCTGACCTGTTTGCAATTGCCCTGCAAGTAAACTTTTAAGCGGAGCGCGTTCTACACATAAAGCTGGGTAAACACCTGATACAAAAGCCAATAAAAGTATCAACCCCAATACAGCTAGCAATTGTGACCAATCCCAAACTAGCTGTAATGGGCGGTTTGCAAAGTCACTAAAGCTTGGTAATAACACCTCAACCCAACACAACGCTAACACCGTAGCAAAGGCCAGCATTAGCAAAGCTTCTAACAAAAATTGCAGAATTAATTGTCGCTTACTCGCCCCCAGCATTTTTCGCATAGCAATTTCTTTGCTGCGATACAACAATTGCGATACCGCAATATTAATGTAATTGGCTGCGGCAATGGCGAGTAGTAACACGCTCAATACCAGGCTCAAGTTCACTAAAAAAGCCGACCCGCCAGGTTTAAATTCAAAGGGAGAATGGGCTTTAAAATACACGTCTCGCATCGACACTAAACGATATTCAAGCTGGCTATTCTTTAATTGATATTTTTCAATAAGACTTCTAGCTAACTGCTTTTCTATGCCTTTTAAATCAGCTCCTTGCTCAGTTTTTAGATAAACATAACTCGATATATCGTTATGTTCGGTGAAATCAACAGACACTAAAGCATGAAACAAAAAGTGGCTATTATCGGGTAAGTCATTAAAAACAGCACTCACAGTGACACTTCTCTCGCCCATCAATAAGGTTTGCTCGAACGCATTGCTAACACTGCCGAATAACCTTACAGCCTCACTTGCACTAAAGGCGATTTGATTGGGCTCTGAGAGCGCTTGTTCAAGATTGCCAGCTATCACATCAAGATGAATAAAATCACGTAAATTGGCCGAAGTGCCATATACATTTCGCAGCTTAAACGCTTGCCCAGCCACTTTAATATGATCAGTAAATAAATCACTATCGACCACATCTGCCAGCACCAATAAGTTGCTTACATCACTACGTGAAGACACTGTTTGCGCAATGCTTACAACCGTTAATGGGATCTCTTCTAAGCCCGGCACCTTTACATCAACATGCAAACGATAAACTTGCTGGTGATCGGGCTGCATTTCATCAAACGACAATTCATACTCTGCGAATAACGTCACTAACAGAGCTGCGGCAAGACCAATACTTAACCCAAAAACATTCAATAACGAATACAGCTTATATTGCTTAAATACTCGAAACGCTGTTGTTACATGTGATATCAACATACCTAACCTATAAGACCTTGTTCTCACCCCAAACGGCCTACCGGTTACACCGACAGGCTATAGCTTTGGCTAATAAACTTTATTTATTCATAACGTAAAGTAAGCGACGGTCTCGTACTGGCAGCTTTAAAGGCGATGCTTGCAACCGTCAGCCAAGTGATCGCAGCAACACTCAAAGCTGCAACCAAATAAACCCATAGCGCTTGATCAACCCGCTCGTTAAAGTTTGCGAGCCAGTCACCCACCAGCCAATAAGTTAGCGGGTATGCGATTGCTACACTGCCAAGCACTAAAATTAAAAACTCTTTTGCCAGTAGATTCATAATACTGATGCGTGATGCACCCAGCACTTTGCGTACAGCGACTTCTTTTTGGCGACGAATCGTGGCAAATGAAGCTAAACCAAAAGTACCTAAGCAAGTTAAGAACACTGCAAGGCCAGTAAATATAAGTACGACAAGAGAAACACGCTCATCACCTTTTAATACCGCTTTATAGTTTTCAGCTAGCAGGTTTATTTTTGGCTCATAAATATTAGACACTTCAGCTAAAGCTGTGATCACTGCCTGTTTTATAGCAGGGAGGTTTTGTACGTTCACGGTTAAAATCACTTCAGATACTGGTGCTAAATAGTTAAAGCCACATAAAAACATAATGTTAGAATTCGCATCTTGTGCATTACCAACCTTTACATCTTTTACAACACCAACAACTCGCATATCCACATTACGCCCTGTGTCTTTAATTGTTTGTCCAACAATATCAGCCATATTGCTATAACCTGCCTGCTTGGCAACGGTTTCTGTAATAATTGTACCTACTGTTGTAACCCCATTTGCTCGCGTCGCCCAGTCTGAGGAAAACTCACGGCTAAAGTCTCTACCAGCAATAAGCGTAAAGCCTAGCCCTTTTACAACATCAAAACCAGAACCTATCACAGGGGTTATTCCACCTGAAAATTCACCATTGGGCCAAGTAGGCTGTAATGTATTATTAATTGAAACGGTTAAACGAGTATCAATAATCGTTGCTTGCTCTACACCATCTATAGCCGTCAAGCGATTAATTAGTGCGCTAGGCTGCTGCGTAAATACCGATTGCACCGGCAACTCTGAAACCACTAAGCGTTGCTGCGTTTGATAGCCTAAAGGAAGGCTTTGTAAATGAGATAATTGTTTTAACAACGTAACCGATGCAATGATCAAACCGATTGCTAATGAAGCTTGCAAGGTCAATAAACATTTACGTACCCAAATGGCCGTATTACCGCGTTGTAAATCGCCACTTAACACTCGTTTTGCGCTAAATGATGAGATAAACAATGCCGGGTACAAACCTGCAAGTATGCCTACAGCAATAACAACAGCCATAATGCCCAAACCAAAGGCTGAAAAATAACTCACTATCAGTTCACGATCGACCAGCTGGTTAAAGCTTGGCAATAACAGTTCCACTAACACACAAGCAATAATCATCGACAATAGAGCAACCAAAGTAGATTCAGCTAAAAACTGTGTTACTAACTGCAGCTTACTTGCGCCAAGTGCTTTGCGCACCCCTACTTCTTTGGCGCGCTTTGCAGACTGTGCCACCGTCATATTGATAAAGTTAAAGCCAGCAATCAAAATAAGTAACACGCTCAACCCTGCACAAATCGTTACAACTTGCTTTGCGCCGCCTGCTTTCATTTCAAATGGCGATTTTGCTGTTAAATGTAAGTCTAGTAATGGGTGTAACTCAATGGCAACTTGACCCGCCATTTGCCCATTGAAGTACTGTTTAGACAGTGTATCAGCGAGTGCTTTTGGATCTGCTTGCGGCGCCAAACGCATATAAACATAACTGCTATTAACCATCAGGTTATTTGGATCATGTTTTACATATACGAGGTTTTTAAATGCAAAGTGAGTATTGCTTGGTAAATCTGCAAACACCGCCCGTACAGTATATTGCCCTTGTTCGTGCTGTAACGTGTTACCAATAACATTTATTGTACCGAAAATACGCAGTGCTTCAGATTCACTTAGAGCCAAGCTCTCAGGTGTACTCATTGCATTTTTTAAATCCCCTGCCAATGTGTTTATATTGATAAAGTTCTCAATATTTGGCGTTGCCCCATACAAGTCATTAAGTTTAAAACCCTGATCCAGGTACTGCACGTCAACCATCGCCTCTCTGGTCCACGATACCATCGTCAAACCAAACACTTCTTCTACTTGGCTATATTCAGTGGCTTTTGCCGCTTGAGAATAATTAAAAATAGGAATGACTGATAAGCCCAACTTTGAGTAATCTTGGCCTACACGGTAAACACGTTCAGCGTGAGGCTGCTGACTATCGTATGACAACTCGTTTTGTGCAAATAGTGCCACTAAAATTGCCGCAGCTAAGCCGATACTTAGCCCTAAAAGGTTTAGGATAAAATGCTGTTTTTGTTGCTTAAATGATCTTAAAGCAGTGACTAAATAATTAATAAACATATTAAGCAACCTCAACAACGGCTTGCTGCACAATATTTGCTTTATCAAGCATCACTTGGCCATCCAATAGGCGCACTAAACGATCAGCATAGGCACCCTCTTTTTCTGAGTGAGTCACCATAATAACCGTGGTGCCCTCGCGGTTTAATTCGCGTAGCATCGCCATCACTTCATCACCGTTTTTAGAATCGAGGTTACCGGTTGGCTCATCGGCTAAAATTAGCTTGGGATTAATCACTAATGCACGCGCAACGGCTACCCGCTGCTGCTGACCACCCGACAGTTGCTGTGGTAAATGCTCGCCGCGGTGATCAATACCCACGCGCTTTAAAATGGTTTCTACGCGTTGCTTACGCTCACTTTTTGATATTTTTTGATACTGCAATGGCAACTCTACGTTTTCATAAACTGTTAGCTCATCAATCAGGTTAAAGCTTTGAAATACAAAGCCAATTGATTCTTTACGTAGCTCTGCTAGTTGCTTTTCGCTATAGCCTGCAATGTCAGTTCCCGCAAAATCAAAGTTGCCTGAGGTCGGTGAATCAAGCATACCCAAAATAGAAAGCAGCGTTGACTTACCACAGCCAGATGGCCCCATAATCGCTAAAAAGTCACCTTCGTTTACGGTTAAGTTAATATTACTCAGCGCTGTTGTTTCAACATCTTGAGTACGAAATACGCGGCTTAAATTAGTTAGTTTGATCATTGTTATTATCCTTAAAATTGTAGTTGCTGTGCTTTGTCAAAGTTGCTGTAGCTAGAGGTAATCACTTTATCCCCAGCGTTTAGCCCTTCAAGCACTTCAAAATAGTGTTGATTCTTTTTGCCTAGGCGGATATCACGGCGCACTGCTTTATCACCGCCTTGCTCGATTACATAAACCCAGTTACCGCCCGAGTTAGTAAAAAAAGCCCCGCGTTTAAGTAGTAAGGCATTGTTATTGTCATCCCCTAGCATTAACTCAATATCAATGCTTTGGCCGCGCTTAATGCTTTTAGTGTTACTGGGTAGGTCCACTTCTACTTGAAATTGTGACTGCTGTACGCGGCTATCGATTTTGCTCACTTTTGCATTCACCGTGCCGCTTTCTAGCTCAATCATTACCGCCATGTCACGCTGCACTTGGTTTAAATAAAATTCATCCATGCGCACCACTAATTTATATTCATTAGGAATATCTATTTGGCCTAACCGCGCACCACTGTTTTTAGATTCGCCAATTTCCACATCAAGTTCGCTTAAATAACCTGAAACAGGCGCTTTGATTAATAAGTCGTCGAGATTTCGACGCGCAAATTGCAGATTTTTTTCGAGCATTTTAGCGCTGTCTGACAACTGCGCCACTTGCACCTCACGGATTGAATTTTCTTGCTTTTGGCGCTCAAGGGTGAGCTCTTTACGGGCTTGGTAATAATTTAAATCTTCTTCAAGCTCAGCTAGTTGGTCTTGCGCCAATACGCCACTTTTAACCAAAGGTTTAGTTTGTTTTAATCTACGTGTTAAATGGGTAATTTTTAATTCGATTTCTAATAAGTCACGGCGTAAGTTTAACCGGCTGGTTTCCATGGTCATTTGCGTATTACGTAAAAAGTTAAGCTGCTCGGTAACTTGTGCTTCACGGCTCATTACATCAAGTTGTAAGTTAGTGTTGCTTAAGCGCACGAGCGGTTGGCCTTTCTCAACATATTCACCTTGCTCGACTAATCGCTCTTCCACTTGACCACCAGCAATGGTATCGAGATAAATACTGGTTTTTGGCACAACTTGACCGCGTAAGCTTAAGGCATCTTTAAAGGCACCTTGTTTAACCGTGCTAACCGTTAAGCCACTACGCTCGATATTTTGGCTACGGCCCGTATCACTGCTTTGCGTATAACCATATGCAGCCGCAACAACACCTAAAGTAAGAGCTGCAAAAGTAAATTTTTTAAAATACTTTTGCGTAAATGAGCGTTCTATTTTTTTGTCCATGTCGACTACCTTGATACAGGTTTAATTTAACTAATTACTTATTGTTATTACAAAGCGTGTGCCAACTTTAATTAACCAATAAAATCAATAGCTTAATTGCAAATTAAGTTTTTAAACTAATTATAGTGTCCATTTATAGAACACTTTATTATCTTATGAACGTCCATTTATGGACACTGTCCCCTTTTTGTTTTAGGCTAAATAAAACTCTATAAAAATAAAAAACATGAAACACACAGGCTCTCTTCTAATTGTTGATGACAACCCAGACATTCTCATTGCAGCACGTTTATTACTAAAACAGCATTATCAAAGTGTTAAAGCCACAGACAATCCATTTGACATTGCAGGCATCATTAACGAGCAACGCAAGCTCGAGCAGCCCGTTGACGTAATACTGCTTGATATGAACTTTACCCAAGACTCAATCAGTGGCAAAGAAGGCTTTTATTGGTTGAAAAAAATTATCGAACAAGACGCTAATATCGTTGTTTTATTAATGACCGCTTACGGCGATATTCAATTAGCCGTAGATGCAATTAAAGCGGGGGCCTCTGATTTTATTGCCAAGCCTTGGCAAAACGAGCAATTACTTGGCGCAGTCGCCGCTGCATTTTCACACGCAAAAGACAAACAGCAAGTGGGCAAATTAACGCGGCAAAAACAAGGGTTAAACCAAGCCTTAAACACGCCTAACTTTGAGTTTTTAGGTCAAAGCAATGCGATGCAACAGGTGTTTAGCACCATAGAAAAAGCAGCTCAAACTGATGCCAACATATTAATAACCGGTGAAAGTGGCACAGGGAAGGAGTTGACCGCAAACGCCATTCATCAAGCAAGTATGCGCCATAATCAAACATTTATGAGTTTAGACATGGGTGCGGTGGCGCAGAATTTATTTGAAAGCGAACTTTTCGGCCACAAAAAAGGCGCGTTTACCGATGCAAAAAGCGATCGAATTGGTAAATTTGAGCTTGCCCACGGTGGCAGTTTATTTTTAGATGAACTGGGTAATTTACCCTTAGAGCATCAAGCCAAATTACTGGCTGCACTGCAAAATAGACAAATAACGCCCGTTGGCAGCAGTAAAGCCGTTGATATAGATATTCGCCTTATTTGCGCCACTAACGACAACCTTGATCAAGCCGTCGCAGAGGGGCGTTTTCGTCAAGATTTATTGTATCGGATAAACACCGTTGAAATTCGCCTTCCGGCATTACGGGAGCGCAGCGATGACATTCCATTATTAGCTAATTACTACCTAAAACACTTTGCGCAAAAATATAAACGCAGCTTAACCATTAGCGATGATGATATGAGTGCGCTTTGCCAATACGCGTGGCCAGGTAATGTACGTGAATTGGCTCACGCTATAGAGCGTGCGGTTATATTAACTGAAGGGGATACACTCGATATAACCTCAGTTGTAGGTAATAGCGCAGCACCTAGCGCTCATTCTGCGAGTCAAAGTACAGAGGATATAAACAATCAGCTACAGTACGACACCTTTGATTTAGACATACTCGAACAACGCACAGTTCGCGCAGCACTTAAGCACCATCAAGGTAATGTGAGTCATGCAGCCAAAGCACTGGGTTTAACCCGTGGTGCCATGTACCGCCGCCTTGAAAAGTACGGGCTATAATCATGCGAGCTAATTTATTACTTTCATTTAATATTATCGCACTTATAAGTGTTAGTGCGTTGCTTAGCTATGTATTGCAAAAGCATGGTTTTTCAGCGACGACATTATTAATGATGCTAGTCGCAGCGGCGCTAATAGCGCATATTTTTACGCTGTTTAAGCGCCAACAAAAACAAGCTGAAATGGTGATCCGCGCTTTAGCTAATGGCGACAGTACATTAGGGCTTGGTCAGCAACACCCAATGCTTAAGCAATTTGAGCAAGTAAAAGCACAAATGCAAACAGCGCGCTTTAATGCCGAGCAACAAGCTCAGTTTTTACAAGCTTTGCTCATCCATGTTGATTTAGCCGTTATGGTATGTGATGACAACGGCGAGGTGATCGAATCAAACCCAGCCGTTAGTAAGTTACTAGGTAAAAGCTTCCAAAATTTACATGAGTTAGGCGCTGTTGGAGAGTTAATTTTAAACGCCGAACACAATATCCGCAGCACCACCTACTGGCAAAATGGCGAGCAGCACGACACCCTATCAATTCAACTGAGTATCGCCGAAATACAAGGGAGGGTTCGCCGTGTAGTGAGCTTACAATCAATTCACGACCAATTACAACTTAAAGAACAACAAGCATATAAACGCTTAACTAAAGTGCTCACTCACGAAATTGCCAACTCTATTACGCCACTATCATCACTAGCTGATACCTGCAGTAATTTGCTGCCACAAGCATTATGTTTTAATGAGCTTGAAGATAAACAAGACTTACAGCTTGCACTAAGCACGTTAGCATCAAGAACCGCTCATTTAGGTGATTTTATTGCTCGCTTTCGCCAAGTTAGTAGCTTACCTAAACCTAATTTAGCACCTAAAAATTTAGCCGATATGCTAACGCATATTGTCGCTTTACATCAACAACAAGCCCGTGAACTGCAAATAGATATAGAGCTTACAATTCAAAGCCAGCAATTAGTGATGCTTGATAGCAGTCAAATAGAGCAAGTATTAGTAAACTTAATAAAAAATGCACTTGAAGTACTAAAGAGTAACCAAAAGTACAGTACTGAGAATGCCACTCAAGCAAGGGTCAAAATCAGCTTGGCGCAAAACGCTAGCCAACAACTTTATATAGAAATCAACGACAACGGCCCAGGTATCAGTGAGCATGTGATAGATATGATCTTCGTGCCATTTTTTACCACCAAGCAACAAGGCTCCGGCATTGGCCTTAGCCTCTCTCGGCAAATAATGCTCAACCACGGTGGTGATTTAATTTATGTACCAAAACCACAAGGCGCCTGTTTTAGGTGTGTGTTTGGTTAATTCATTTGACGGTCATTTTTAGCTCACCCTATGTTAAGCTAAACAGCTTTAGGTTAGCCACATTTATATTTTCGGAGTAGTTTAGTACGTGTTCTCAAATCGATTTATCCGCATTTTGCCATTAGTGTTTATTTTATCCGGCTGTGAAACCACAACCGATACACCAACATCCCCCCCTGAAATTAAGGCTAACCCCAAAACAATTGTTAGTGAACAGCACGAAGATATTGCACAAATAGCTCCACTCACCACAAAAGAACCTGATGATGTATGGCAACGTATTAGGGCGCAGCTGTCATTTGCTGATTCCAGCCACCCGGCGGTGCAAAAACGCATTGCATGGTATTTAACTCATCCAAATTATATGGATGAAATTAGCCGCCGTGCTGAGCCTTACCTTTACTATATTGTAAACGAAGTCGAAAAACGCGGGTTACCCATTGAGTTGGCATTAATGCCGTTGATTGAAAGTGACTTTGATGCCAGTGCGTACTCACATAAACATGCCTCTGGGTTGTGGCAACTAACGCCTGCTATTGCTAAATATTTTAAAGTGCAAATATCACCTTGGTATGACGGGCGTCAAGACTTAGTAGACAGTACCCGAGCTGCGCTGGATTTTATGGAGTATTTACACAAGCGCTTTGATGGCAATTGGTATCATGCAATTGCGGCTTATAACGTAGGTGAAGGCCGTGTACAACGAGCCATCAGAAGTAATAAAAAGCAGGGTAAGCCCACTGATTTTTTTAATTTAAAACTGCCCAAACAAACCAGTCAGTACGTGCCAAAATTACTAGCTGCGGCACAATTATTAAAAAGCCAAAAAATGGCTTTTCCTGCAATTTCAAACAGCCCAACAATTGCAGTATTACCTATTGATGGCGCTGTTATTTTAGATAACCAAAAGCAATGGCAGCAACTTGAATCTTTAAACCATGGTGTGATCCGCTTTCCTGCCATTATTGATGCACCCCACATTGTTGTTCCAGTTGCTGAACAAACACAATTTAAAAACATGCTCGCTAATCTTGATTCCAATGATTATAGTCAGTGGCAACACTACACAGTAAAACGTGGCGATAGCTTAAGTGTTATAGCGAAACGCTACAAAGTGGGTATTAGCCAACTCAAAGCGTTTAACGATCTAAAAAGTAACACCATTAGAATTGGCCAAAAGCTTGTGCTCCCTCAATTAGCCGATACCCAAATTGAACATCAGGTTAAATCAGGCGAAAGTTTATGGAAAATCGCTAAGTATTACAAAGTAAGTATTAATAAACTCAAACAATGGAATAACCTTTCGAGCGACCACTTAAAAATAGGTAAAAAACTTACTGTATTCTTGTCTAATAGCTAACTACCTCGCTGATTATTAAATATATGGACTGATGACTTTATCAGCCCATACACCCTTCAAAAGACCTAAATTTAGATTCGATCTTGCACATATTTGCCGTCGGCGCGTTCCTTCGTAGTGACCACGCAGTAGAATATCGTAGTGCCTACAGCGCTAGAGAGCCACATAGCAAGGTACATTTATGTTTTTAATGGGATGCGTTGGCTCTGAGGTTAACGTTGCGTTATTTTGCCCCGGGGTTCTAGATACTCAACCCACGCTACGGTGGTCAGATTTACGCTGTGCAGCTGATAGCTGACGGCTGATACTTTCACTTTCCTGCAGACGTAAAAAAGCCCGACTCTTTCGAATCGGGCTTTCTCTTATTTGGAGCCTGGTAATGACCTACTTTCACATAACAAATGCTACACTATCATCGGCGCTGTTTCGTTTCACTACTGAGTTCGGCATGGGGTCAGGTGGGTCCAAAACGCTATTGTCACCAAGCAAATTTGGTGTAAGTTCGATTTAATCGAGCTTACTAAAATTTGGAATTCTGATAATAAAATGTCTTCAGTAATCTACTTTAGTTATATTAACTTCTTCGCTTGTTTCACTATCACATAAAACGCGTTTGGCGTTGTATGGTTAAGCCTCACGGGTAATTAGTACAAGTTAGCTTAATGGCTCACACCACTTCCACATCTTGCCTATCAACGTTGTAGTCTTCAACGGCCCTTCAGAGACTTTAAAAGTCTAGTGAGAACTCATCTCGAGGCCTGCTTCGCGCTTAGATGCTTTCAGCGCTTATCAGTTCCGAACGTAGCTACCGGGCAATGCCATTGGCATGACAACCCGAACACCAGCGGTTCGTTCACTCCGGTCCTCTCGTACTAGGAGCAACCCCTCTCAATTCTCAAACGCCCACGGCAGATAGGGACCGAACTGTCTCACGACGTTCTAAACCCAGCTCGCGTACCACTTTAAATGGCGAACAGCCATACCCTTGGGACCGACTTCAGCCCCAGGATGTGATGAGCCGACATCGAGGTGCCAAACACCGCCGTCGATATGAACTCTTGGGCGGTATCAGCCTGTTATCCCCGGAGTACCTTTTATCCGTTGAGCGATGGCCCTTCCATTCAGAACCACCGGATCACTATGACCTACTTTCGTACCTGCTCGACGTGTCTGTCTCGCAGTTAAGCTGGCTTCTACCATTACACTAACCGTACGATGTCCGACCGTACTTAGCCAACCTTCGTGCTCCTCCGTTACTCTTTGGGAGGAGACCGCCCCAGTCAAACTACCCACCAGGCACTGTCCGTAACCCCGATTCAGGGGCCAACGTTAGAACATCAAAACTACAAGGGTGGTATTTCAAGGACGACTCCACAAAAACTAGCGTCTCTGCTTCAAAGTCTCCCACCTATCCTACACATGTAGGTTCAATGTTCAGTGCCAAGCTGTAGTAAAGGTTCACGGGGTCTTTCCGTCTAGCCGCGGGTACACAGCATCTTCACTGCGATTTCAATTTCACTGAGTCTCGGGTGGAGACAGCGTGGCCATGGTTACACCATTCGTGCAGGTCGGAACTTACCCGACAAGGAATTTCGCTACCTTAGGACCGTTATAGTTACGGCCGCCGTTTACCGGGGCTTCGATCAAGAGCTTCTCCGAAGATAACCCCATCAATTAACCTTCCGGCACCGGGCAGGTGTCACACCGTATACGTCATCTTGCGATTTTGCACAGTGCTGTGTTTTTAATAAACAGTCCCAGCCACCTGGTCACTGCGGCTCCAATCAGCTTAGAGAGCAAGTCTCATCACCAATCGGAGCGTACCTTCTCCCGAAGTTACGGTACGATTTTGCCTAGTTCCTTCACCCGAGTTCTCTCAAGCGCCTTAGTATTCTCTACCTGACCACCTGTGTCGGTTTGGGGTACGATTCGGTATAATCTGAAGCTTAGAGGCTTTTCCTGGAAGTATGGCATCAGCAACTTCATCACCGTAGTGACTCGTCTCGTGTCTCAGCCTAACAGCAACCCGGATTTACCTAAGTCACTAGCCTACACACTTTCACATGGACTACCATCGCCATGCTTGCTTAGCCTGCTCCGTCCCCCCATCGCAATTATACCAAGTACGGAAATATTAATCCGTTTCCCATCGACTACGCCTTTCGGCCTCGCCTTAGGGGTCGACTTACCCTACCCTGATTAACATGGGATAGGAACCCTTGGTCTTCCGGCGTGCGGGTTTTTCACCCGCATTATCGTTACTCATGTCAGCATTCGCACTTCTGATACGTCCAGCATACCTCCCGGTACACCTTCAACCGCTTACAGAACGCTCCCCTACCACTCAGAATAAATTCTGAATCCGCAGCTTCGGTGCATAGTTTAGCCCCGTTACATCTTCCGCGCAGACCGACTCGACCAGTGAGCTATTACGCTTTCTTTAAAGGATGGCTGCTTCTAAGCCAACCTCCTGGCTGTCTGGGCCTTTCCACATCGTTTCCCACTTAACTATGACTTTGGGACCTTAGCTGGCGGTCTGGGTTGTTTCCCTCTTCACGACGGACGTTAGCACCCGCCGTGTGTCTCCCGGATATTACTTTACGGTATTCGGAGTTTGCAAAGGGTTGGTAAGTCGGGATGACCCCCTAGCCTTAACAGTGCTCTACCCCCGTAAGTATTCGTCCGAGGCTCTACCTAAATAGATTTCGGGGAGAACCAGCTATCTCCCGGTTTGATTAGCCTTTCACTCCTAACCACAGGTCATCCCCTAACTTTTCAACGTTAGTGGGTTCGGTCCTCCAGTTGATGTTACTCAACCTTCAACCTGCCCATGGCTAGATCACCGGGTTTCGGGTCTATACCTTGCAACTATTCGCCCAGTTAAGACTCGGTTTCCCTACGGCTACCCTAATCGGTTAACCTCGCTACAAAATATAAGTCGCTGACCCATTATACAAAAGGTACGCAGTCACCCTCGAGGGGCTCCTACTGCTTGTACGTACACGGTTTCAGGTTCTATTTCACTCCCCTCACAGGGGTTCTTTTCGCCTTTCCCTCACGGTACTGGTTCACTATCGGTCAGTTGGGAGTATTTAGCCTTAGATGATGGTCCACCTATATTCAGTCAAAGTTTCACGTGCTCCGACCTACTCGATTTCACTTAAAATGCGTTTTCATGTACGGGACTATCACCCTGTATCGTGGCACTTTCCAGAGCCTTCCATTAACACATAATAAGCTTAAGGGCTGTTCCGATTTCGCTCGCCGCTACTATCGGAATCTCGGTTGATTTCTTTTCCTACGGGTACTTAGATGTTTCAGTTCTCCGCGTTCGCCTCGTTAACCTATGTATTCAGTTAACGATACCTGCAAGCAGGTGGGTTTCCCCATTCGGAAATCCTAGTCTCAAGTGCTTTTTACTAGCTTGACTAGGCTTATCGCAAGTTAATACGTCCTTCATCGCCTCCAACTGCCAAGGCATCCACCGTGTACGCTTAGTCACTTAACCATACAACCCAAACGGGTCTTTGTTTTGTGACAGTTTAACTTCGCCAGAAGTTAATATTGAATACTAAAGTAGATACCAATTAATCCGAGGATTAAATGGCACTGAATGATACTGCTATCATTCTTTTTTACTTTTGAAAACTCTGTACAAATACAATGTATTCATACGAATTTTATTATCAGCTTTTCCAAATTTTTAAAGAGCATATTAATTAGTAAACTCAAAGAGCAAACTAACTAACAATCATCTGTGTGGACACTACGAACAAATAAGTTCTAAATCGTATAAGGAGGTGATCCAGCCCCAGGTTCCCCTAGGGCTACCTTGTTACGACTTCACCCCAGTCATGAATCACTCCGTGGTAAACGTCCTCCCGAGGGTTAGACTATCTACTTCTGGAGCAACCCACTCCCATGGTGTGACGGGCGGTGTGTACAAGGCCCGGGAACGTATTCACCGCGTCATTCTGATACGCGATTACTAGCGATTCCGACTTCATGGAGTCGAGTTGCAGACTCCAATCCGGACTACGACGCACTTTAAGTGATTCGCTTACTCTCGCGAGTTCGCAGCACTCTGTATGCGCCATTGTAGCACGTGTGTAGCCCTACACGTAAGGGCCATGATGACTTGACGTCGTCCCCACCTTCCTCCGGTTTATCACCGGCAGTCTCCTTAGAGTTCTCAGCATTACCTGCTAGCAACTAAGGATAGGGGTTGCGCTCGTTGCGGGACTTAACCCAACATCTCACAACACGAGCTGACGACAGCCATGCAGCACCTGTATCAGAGTTCCCGAAGGCACCAAACCATCTCTGGTAAGTTCTCTGTATGTCAAGTGTAGGTAAGGTTCTTCGCGTTGCATCGAATTAAACCACATGCTCCACCGCTTGTGCGGGCCCCCGTCAATTCATTTGAGTTTTAACCTTGCGGCCGTACTCCCCAGGCGGTCTACTTAATGCGTTAGCTTTGAAAAACAGAACCGAGGTTCCGAGCTTCTAGTAGACATCGTTTACGGCGTGGACTACCAGGGTATCTAATCCTGTTTGCTCCCCACGCTTTCGTACATGAGCGTCAGTGTTGACCCAGGTGGCTGCCTTCGCCATCGGTATTCCTTCAGATCTCTACGCATTTCACCGCTACACCTGAAATTCTACCACCCTCTATCACACTCTAGTTTGCCAGTTCGAAATGCAGTTCCCAGGTTGAGCCCGGGGCTTTCACATCTCGCTTAACAAACCGCCTGCGTACGCTTTACGCCCAGTAATTCCGATTAACGCTCGCACCCTCCGTATTACCGCGGCTGCTGGCACGGAGTTAGCCGGTGCTTCTTCTGTCAGTAACGTCACAGCTAGCAGGTATTAACTACTAACCTTTCCTCCTGACTGAAAGTGCTTTACAACCCGAAGGCCTTCTTCACACACGCGGCATGGCTGCATCAGGCTTGCGCCCATTGTGCAATATTCCCCACTGCTGCCTCCCGTAGGAGTCTGGGCCGTGTCTCAGTCCCAGTGTGGCTGATCATCCTCTCAAACCAGCTAGGGATCGTCGCCTTGGTGAGCCATTACCTCACCAACTAGCTAATCCCACTTGGGCCAATCTAAAGGCGAGAGCCGAAGCCCCCTTTGGTCCGTAGACATTATGCGGTATTAGCAGTCGTTTCCAACTGTTGTCCCCCACCTCAAGGCATGTTCCCAAGCATTACTCACCCGTCCGCCGCTCGTCAGCAAAGTAGCAAGCTACTTTCTGTTACCGCTCGACTTGCATGTGTTAGGCCTGCCGCCAGCGTTCAATCTGAGCCATGATCAAACTCTTCAATTAAAAAGTTTTTTGTCTTTCGACAGCTCAATGAATTCTGAATTTATTTAATATCTTTCGATATTGAATTGACTGTGCTGCAATTCCTACCTAAGTAGTTATTGCTGTTGGTCACTCAGTTTCAATTGAGACTCTAAATTTGTTTGCCTTACTTAGTAAACGAAGCTTGGCTGTTAGAACTCAACCTGTACGAGTGCCCACACAGATGATTGCTTTATATTGTTAAAGAACGTTGCGATTAAAGCGTTAAACTTTATCTCGCTAGGGCTGCGCATATTACGCTTTCCTATTTTTTTGTCAACACTTAATTTTCAGTTTCTTTTAAAGATTTGAAAGCTAAGTTTTACTCGACTCACTTACCGTTTGTTCAGCGCTTTTCATTGCTGCCTGCCGGGTCAGTGGATGCGCATTATAGGGATATTCTGGAGAGGGTCAATGCTTTATTTCAGTTTTATTAAATTAATTTCAATTTAGTACAATAACCATACAAACAAAGGGCTACAGGGCTGTTTTTGATTAAAAAGCATTCACATAAGGCATGATTATTGAGAGGGGAGGAAGTAAAAGCGATTTATAGATAACCGCTACATCGCTTTTACTTAAAACTTTACTAATTACTGAGTTGTTATTTCCCATACGGCAATTGAGCCTGAGATTTCATTACCGATTATAAGCAGTGCTTCGTTTGTTGCACTTTGCGCTGCAGGAACAAATGTCATTCCTTCAGGAGCAAGATCGCCACTTATATCTGCACTTGGTTCTAAACCACGATTATAAAAGTAGTCTTGAAATTTCACATCATAAGGGTTGGTTATATCAAACACCATTATTGTGCCCATACGCTCTAAGCCAACAAAAGCAAATAACCTATCGCCAACCTCACCTAATGTTAGCGCTTCGGGTTCTGCCCCTTTATCATCTGAGCGTGTATCGCCTTTATTTTCATCTTCGTTATTATTGAATGCATTGCCATGAACAGAAGCGGTTACTCGTGCAATTTGATCGCCTGAGTCAAACACCACCAGCCCATTGCTATCCCAAATGGTAAATGACCGTGCGCCATAAGCATAAAGCGATTCGTATTGGCCATCATTATTTTTATCACCTTTTACTGTAGTGACTTTCAAACGACCAATGTCGTTATCATCGTTATTTAAGTAATCGAAGTTAGCTGCGAGAGCTAGATCTTCTACGCGGCTTTCATCTATATATGCCAAACACCCATCTTTAGCGTCATAATCAAGGCCGCCCTGAGCGATGCAATCAGCTTCATCGCTGGCATCAAAAAAGTATTCGCGTGCATCACCCTCGTTGGCAGATACAATAAAGTTGGCTCCTTTCCAACTAAAACTTGCAATTGTATCTGGCTGATACATGCCATATAAACCAGGGTATGATTTAAAGTTAACACCGCCGTCTTTGTCTGAAGCGTCAAATTGTAAGTTTGACCAATCTTTAAAACCGAGCCCTTTTAGCTCAAGGGAATTATCTTCAAGATTGATGATAGCTAGAGCGTTATTTTCTTGAATAGAGACATAGGCGTATTTATTATCCTTGGAAATACTCACATACTCTGGCTCTAAATCCATAGCGACGGTGGTATTTATTAAATTACCATTAATAGTACGTCCAGTAGGATTGGCAAACACTAAACCCTGCGCTTCTAATTCTGCTTGCTTATTATTGTAAGCTTGAAAGTTTATGCTCATAGCAGTATCGGCAATAGTGCCGTTATTAATATCGATAATGCTGATAGTGCCTTCGGGGTCGATACTGTAGTCGCCATTAGGTTCACCTTCATTAGCAACCACTACTTTTGCACCATCATGGCTAAATGTCACCATGTCGGGTAGGGCACCTACTGTTACATTTTTAATAAATACTGGTGTATCTCCGCCAATATTGTAAAACGCTATTTGGCCAGCTTCGCCCAAGTTTGTAGCAGCCATTGCTACCGCTAATAATTGGTTATTTGCATCGATAGCTATGCTGTTTGCATCGCCAGGCGTATTTTCATTTAGTGAGAGCGTAATGGCAGAGGCTAAGTTGGTCGCGGTTACAATACCTTCGTTATCTTTTACTAATGCAGCGGTGTCGAACGTATCGGCAAGAATGATATTCACAACAGCTTCATCACCAGAGCTATTAATGGCATAAATCCATTTTTTAGAGGCTTGGTAGGCGACTATTTCAGCTGCCCCTTCCGGGCTTTGTGCATTGAGTACTGCGCGGCCAATAAGTTTGATATTTAAAGCTGAATTTGCATTAGTGCCGTTTTCGCCATTATTACCCGCTGTACCTTGTACACCCTGTGCGCCATCTTGGCCGTCATCACCATCTAGTGAGCAACCAGTTAATAGTGATAGCAAAGAAAGGGCTATTATTGATTTGTTTAACATTATTGTTTTCCTTAGTGTTGTATTAGTTAAATATCAACACACAGGGATGACAACAGCATGGCATTTTTATTTATAGAATATTTAGACAATAAAAAAGCGAGTTATGAAACTCGCTTTAAATAGGGCTTGGCCTGTTACTCATTTAAATAGGGCTTGGCCTGTTACTCATTTAAATGGACTGGCTGCTACATATTATTTATATAATCATCGCGCCTTTTTCGAGTTATTTTTATAAACTCTTTTAACTCATCAACGGAAGGTTCAATACCTTGTTGATTTTTATGTTCAAACCAATCGGTAACATCACTGATTATGACAGAGCCACCCTGTAGGCATAATTCATCATTTTTATCCAAACATCGGGACCTCTGAATGATGGACTGGTATACCAATTACAAAAGCTATATCCCTCACGTGTTAATTTAGATTCAATGTAAAAGCTATTAACAATAGATAAAATTATATATAAAGGTATTGCGCGCAGCATAAGCTTTACCATTAACCTTACTGTTTTTTCATTGCGGAAGTTCAATACTTTTTGTAAGCCTGCAATTGTCATTAAAACAGGAAATGGAGCCATTACTATTATCGGAGCCAACAAGCCGCTTTCTCGAATATAATAAAGCGACTCATCAAAATAAACATTTTCAACAAACCCATAATAAGAGAAATAAAATAAAGCAATTGTAAATAATATAAAAGCAAACAGGCCTATCACAACAATTAATTTATGTTCGAAGCTTTGCTCTGTAAAACGTTCTTCGGATTTTTTCCATTCTAAAATAGACATTGTTTATAGCTTATTTTTATTAGGGTTAAATTTACCTTTGGAAGCCAGAAAAATCCCTTTATAAAATTATTTAGCTTAGCTGGTTATTTTAAATAAAAACGACTGCAGCAATTTTGAGTTAATTTTAACGATTATACTCTGCTCTAGTTTCTTGTATAAAAACTTCAAGTTCATTAATTGTTGGCTCAATACCTTGTTGACTTTTCTGTTCAAACCAATCGGTAACATCACTGGTTATGACAGAGCCATCTTGTAAGCATAACTCATCATTTTTTAACCAAACATCGGGACCTCTGAATGATGGACTGGTATACCAATTACAATAAGTATAGCCATTGCTTTTTATATATGACTCTATATACAAGTTGAAAGGGATTACTAGCAAAAGAAATAAAGATAATGCAATAAACAACCCTTTAACAAAGCCTGTCATTAAGTATTCAGATTTATAATTTAATAACTTCTGAATAGAAGCTAAAAAAAATAATGCAAATTAAGATAGGCCCTAAAAAATTTATAAATAATTCTTTAAAAGCGAGGTTTCTGCCACTCTTACTTGCTTTTTCCCATTTAAATATTTTCATAATACTTTTATGCTCGGAACTCCAAATAATGTACCGAATATTCCATAAGGGTCTTCACTCAGTACTTTATTAAAGCCTATTAATAATGAATAGACCATTACCTGATAATATACTTTTTAACTAGCTTCGGGTTTCCTTTCAACGATTGCACGACGAGCATAAGCTGACATGCCGCACTTCCTTCAGTTATATTTTATATACGTTATTGAGTAATCTAATTAATTAAAAATATTTAGATAATAAAAAAGCGAGTTATGAAACTCGCTTTAAATATTTAATAAGTAATGGTCATTACTATTTTTTAACTGGGCGTTTCCAACCATCTAAATTACGTTGCTTGCCACGTGCTACGGCTAGCTGATCATCCGCTACGGCATTGGTAATAACAGAGCCTGCACCCACAGTTGCTGTAGCACCAATGTTTACAGGAGCAACCAGTGACGAGTTAGACCCTATAAAGGCATTATTGCCAATAATGGTTTTTGCTTTATTAACCCCATCGTAGTTACAGGTAATTGTGCCTGCGCCAATATTCACTTTCTCGCCAATTTCAGCATCACCTAAGTAACTTAAGTGGTTTGCTTTAGAACCTTTGCCTAAACGGGTTTTTTTCATTTCGACAAAATTGCCAATGTGCGAGTCTTCTTCCATTACTGCACCAGGACGAAGGCGGGCGTATGGACCGAGTGTACATTGAGCCGCAACTGATGCATCTTCAATTAGTGTATTGGCTTTAATAATAACATTGTCACCGATGCTACAGTTTTTAAGTACACAGTTAGGTCCAATTTGTACGTTATTACCAAGCGTTACATTGCCTTCAAAAATAACGTTTATATCAATTAATACGTCTTCCCCTGTTTTAACGTCGCCACGTACGTCAATACGTGCAGGGTCAGCAAGGGTGGCTCCATTTAACATCAAGTCTTCTGCTTGCCATGCTTGGTAAGCACGCTCTAATCCTGCAAGTTGTACGCGGTTATTTGCACCTTCAACTTCCATTGGATGATCAGGCTGTGCTGATGTAATTTCTACACCTTCACTATGCGCCATAGCAACTATATCTGTTAGGTAGTATTCACCTTGAGCATTATTGTTAGACAAGTTACCTAACCATGTTTTTAAAAGCTTACCATTAACCGCCATAATGCCGGTGTTTACTTCGTTAATAAGTAACTGCTCTGCATTAGCATCTTTTTGTTCAACAATACCCACTAGCTTTCCATCAACACGTAGCATACGCCCGTAACCATTTGGGTTTGCTAAATTAACGGTTAATACTGCTAAGCCATTTTTAGGTGTCGCTGCTAATAAGCGTTCAAGTGTAGATTGCTTTGTTAAAGGTACGTCACCGTATAAAACCAGTACGGTGTCGTCGTCATTTATATGTGGGTTAGCTTGTGCCACTGCGTGGCCTGTACCTAGCTGTTCAGCTTGCAGCACCCAGTTTACGTTATTATCGGCTAATTGTTGTTGTAATAGTTCGCCGCCGTGACCATAAACTAAGTTAGTCGATGTAGCACCTAGCGCATTGGCATTATCGATAACATGTTGCACCATAGGTTTACCTGCCACTTTATGCAGTACCTTAGGCAGAGCAGAGCGCATACGGGTACCTTTACCCGCTGCAAGAATAACCGTTGTTAGAGCCATTAAAACAATTTCCTTTTTCCGTTGTTTTAGCTTAATAGAATAAGTGTGCTGCAAAGTAGATTACGTAAGTCACATCATGTGCAAATACTCAGTAGGCTAAGCAATGACTACTGAATCTTAACTTAAGCAAAGTAACACCTAATAGAATAGGGTTATTGTAGCGAGGATCTTGCGTAGATATAAGTAATAATGAAGAGATATTAGCCATAACGATTAATTTATTTACAAATAGCGACAGGATTTATCATCAGGCACAAAAAAGCCCACATAAAGTGGGCTTTTAAAAACCAGATAGGCTTACTTTTTACGTAATTGCTGAATAACGCGTAGCTGAGCAATTGCTTCAGCTAGTTGCATTGCGGCTTGATTGTAATCAAGCTCAGCAGATGCACCTTTTGCCATTTGGGCTTCAGCGTCACGTTTAGCTTGCTCTGCAGCTTTCTCGTCCAGGTCTTCACCACGAACAGCTGTATCAGCAAGTACGGTCACTATGTTCGGTTGAACTTCTAGTGTACCGCCAGCAATATAGATGAGTTCTTCTTCACCAAATTGCTTAACTAAACGTACCATACCAGGTTTAAGGGCAGTTAGTAGTGGGGCGTGACCGGCATTAACACCTAACTCACCTTCACTACCAGATACTTGAATAGATTCTACTAAACCAGAAAATAATTTCTCTTCAGCACTTACTACATCAAGATGTACAGTCATAGCTGCCATACTACCCTCCTAATTACATGCTTTTAGCTTTTTCTTGAGCTTCTTCAATAGAGCCAACCATGTAGAACGCTTGCTCTGGCATATCATCAAACTCACCGTTTAAGATACCTTTGAAGCCTGCAATTGTGTCTTTAAGTGAAACGTATTTACCTGGCGCACCTGTAAATACCTCTGCCACGAAGAATGGCTGAGATAGGAAACGCTGGATTTTACGTGCACGAGATACAAGTTGCTTATCTTCGTCAGAAAGCTCGTCCATACCTAGAATCGCGATGATGTCTTTAAGTTCTTTGTAACGCTGAAGAACTGTTTGAACGCCGCGCGCTATACCGTAATGCTCTTCACCGATTACTTGTGGATCAAGCTGACGTGAAGATGAATCAAGAGGGTCTACCGCTGGGTAGATACCTAGTGATGCGATATCACGTGAAAGTACCACTGTTGCATCTAAGTGAGCAAACGTTGTTGCTGGAGATGGATCCGTTAAATCATCCGCAGGTACGTATACCGCTTGGATTGAAGTAATTGAACCAGTCTTAGTAGATGCGATACGCTCTTGAAGTACACCCATTTCTTCAGCAAGTGTAGGCTGGTAACCTACCGCTGATGGCATACGACCAAGAAGTGCTGATACTTCTGTACCCGCAAGTGTATAACGGTAGATGTTATCTACGAAGAAAAGTACGTCGCGACCTTCATCACGGAACTTCTCAGCCATAGTAAGACCTGTTAACGCTACGCGTAAACGGTTACCCGGTGGCTCGTTCATCTGACCGTATACAAGCGATACTTTATCAAGTACGTTTGAATCGTTCATCTCATGGTAGAAATCGTTACCCTCACGAGTACGCTCACCAACACCTGCGAATACTGAGTAGCCGCTGTGCTCGATTGCGATGTTACGGATAAGTTCCATCATGTTTACGGTTTTACCAACACCGGCACCACCGAATAAACCAACTTTACCACCTTTAGCGAATGGACATACAAGGTCGATTACCTTGATACCCGTTTCTAAAAGTTCAACTGAGCTTGATTGCTCTTCGTAAGTAGGTGCTGCACGGTGGATAGACATACGCTCGTCTTCACCGATTGGACCTGCTTCATCAATTGGCTCACCAAGTACGTTCATGATACGACCTAGGGTCTTAGTACCAACTGGAACTTGAATTGCTTCGCCTGTGTTTTCTACTGAAGCACCACGACGTAAACCGTCTGTAGTACCTAGTGCGATAGTACGTACCACACCGCCACCTAGCTGCTGTTGAACTTCTAAAGTCAAACCAGCTAAATCGCCATCTGTTACTTTTAGCGCGTCATATACGGCTGGCACGCTGTCTTGTGGAAATTCGATATCCACAACGGCGCCGATAATTTGGACGACCTTACCTAAACTCATGTCTATTCCTCTCGTTAATCTTTGCCTGAAGCATTAAACTGCTGCTGAACCAGAACAAATCTCACTAATTTCTTGTGTGATTGCTGCTTGGCGAGCTTTGTTATATACAAGCTGTAACTCATCCATAAGGTCACCGGCATTATCAGTTGCAGCTTTCATTGCAACCATGCGGGCAGCCTGTTCAGAGGCAGCGTTTTCAACTACACCTTGGTATACTTGAGATTCAATGAAACGTACTAACAAAGACTCTAAAATAGCCTCTGGGTTTGGTTCATATAAGTAATCCCACGCATGTGTAGATACTTCTTCTTCAGCTTTTGGCAAAGGGAGTAACTGATCTACTATTGGCTCTTGCTTCATGGTATTAACAAAGTTGTTATATACCAGGAATAAACGGTCAATTTTACCTTCAGAGAATGCATCTAGCATTATTTTTACCGGACCAATTACGTCCTGTACTGAAGGCTTATCTCCAAGACCTGCTTTTTTAGCAAGCACTTGACCACCAAAACGTTGAAAGAAGCCAGCTGCTTTACTACCTAAAGTAGCAAAATCAGCATCTACGCCTTTCTCTTTCCACGCTTTAATGTCTAATGCAACTTTCTTAAACTCATTTGAGTTTAAGCCGCCACATAGACCACGGTCAGTAGAGATAACAATATAACCAACTCGTTTTACTTCACGTTCTTCTAAGAACGGGTGAGTAAAATCAAGATTTGCTTGAGCAACACGACCAATCACTTTACGTAATTTTTCAGCGTATGGACGGCTTGAAGCCACTCGTTCTTGCGCCTTTTTCATTTTAGACGCAGCAACCATTTCCATTGCGCTAGTGATCTTTTGAGTATTTTTAATACTGCCGATCTTGCTTTTAATCTCTTTTCCGCTGGCCATGACTCTCTCTCCGAATCAAGGTGTGCCTTAGAATATAAAGCACACCATTAATAACTAAATTACCAAGTTTGCGTAGACTTGCACTTCTCTAGAAGTTCTTTAAGCTGCGCTTCGATCTCGGCGTTGTAGTTACCAGTTTCATTGATTTGAGCCATAAGCTCTGCGTATGTGCTATTTGCGAAAGAAAGTAATGCCGCTTCGAAATCCATGATTTTAGAGATTTCGATGTCTTGCAAGTAACCTTTCTCAGCTGCGAATAACGACAAAGACATTTCAGCAACAGACATTGGCGCGTACTGTTTCTGCTTCATTAGCTCTGTTACACGCTCACCATGCTCAAGTTGAGCACGAGTAGCATCATCAAGGTCAGACGCGAACTGCGAGAACGCAGCTAATTCACGGTACTGAGCTAGGGCTAGACGGATACCGCCACCTAGTTTCTTAACGATTTTAGTTTGTGCAGCACCACCAACACGCGATACCGAGATACCAGCATTTACTGCCGGACGGATACCTGAGTTGAATAAGTCAGTTTCTAAGAAGATCTGACCATCGGTGATAGAGATAACGTTTGTCGGTACGAACGCAGAAACGTCGCCGCCTTGAGTTTCAATGATAGGCAATGCCGTCAATGAACCTGTTTTACCTTTCACTTCACCATTAGTGAACTTTTCTACGTAATCAGTGTTTACACGTGATGCACGCTCTAAAAGACGCGAGTGAAGGTAGAATACGTCACCTGGGTATGCTTCACGGCCTGGTGGACGCTTAAGTAGCAATGAGATTTGACGGTAAGCAACAGCTTGCTTAGATAAATCATCATATACGATTAATGCGTTTTCACCACGGTCACGGAAGTATTCACCCATAGTACAGCCCGAGAACGGTGCTAAGTACTGAAGTGCCGCAGATTCAGAAGCAGATGCTACAACTACGATAGTATTTGCAAGTGCACCGTGCTCTTCTAATTTACGTACTACGTTAGCAATAGTAGATGCTTTTTGACCAACCGCTACGTACACACACTTAACGCCTGTGTCTTTTTGGTTGATGATTGCATCGATTGCTAGTGCAGTTTTACCTGTTTGGCGGTCACCGATAACAAGCTCACGCTGACCACGACCAACTGGGATCATCGCATCGATAGATTTGTAACCAGTTTGTACTGGCTCATCTACTGATTGACGCTCGATTACACCTGGTGCAATTTTTTCTACAGGTTCAAAACCGTCGTTATCTAAAGCGCCTTTACCATCGATAGGAGCACCTAGCGTGTTTACAACACGACCAAGTAGACCCGCACCAACAGGAACTTCTAAGATACGACCAGTTGTGTATACTTTTACGCCTTCTGTAAGGTCAGCGTAAGGACCCATTACTACTGCACCAATTGAGTCGCGCTCAAGGTTTAGTGCGATAGCATAACGGTTGCCAGGAAGCTCAATCATCTCACCTTGCATACAGTCAGCTAGACCGTGGATGCGAATGATACCATCAGTAACAGATACAATTGTACCTTCGTTACGAGCTTCACTTACAACTTCGAACTTCTCAATACGTTGTTTGATCAGATCTGAAATTTCAGTGGAATTAAGTTGCATGCTCTTTTTCCCAATTACGATTGTAGTGTTGTGGCTAAGCGATTTAATTTACCGCGTAAAGAGCCGTCAATTACAGTGTCGCCTGCCTTAATAATAAGGCCGCCAACTACTGTAGCGTCTTCACTACAATTCAGCTTAACTTTGCGTGCGAAACGTTTTTCAAGTGCCGCTACCAATGATTCTTGCTGGGCTGCAGCAAGAGGTGTTGCCGAAATCACATCAATATCGATTTCTTTTTCATAGTCTGCTTTTAAAGCAGAAAATAAATGAGCAACTTCAGGTAGTGCAATCAAACGTCCATTTTCAGCCATCACCTTAACTAGGTTCTGACCTTGTTCGTTGAGCTGCTCACCACATAAGTTAATAAATAACTCAGCTTGTGCGGTAGCAGTAGGCAATCCAGCTAAAATGGTAGATGCCTGTTCATTGCTGGCAACGTGGCCAGCAAAGAACAACATGTCATTCCAGCTTTCAATAGCGCCTTTTTCAACGGCAAGTTCAAAAGCCGCTTTAGCGTATGGGCGAGCGATAGTAGTCAATTCAGACATGCTCATACCCTCCTAATTACAGCTCAGCGACAAGTTTTTCAACGATGTCACTATGTGCGGCTTGATTGATTTCGCGCTCTAAAATTCTTTCTGCGCCAACCACTGCCAGAGTTGCTACTTGCTTACGTAGCTCTTCTGTCACACGGTTACGCTCTGATTCAATTTCAGAGTGCCCTTGAGCAATAATTTTTTCACGCTCTTGCTGACCACGAACAGTTTCTTCGTCAACAATTAGCACGGCACGCTTTTTAGCTTGATCAATGATATCAGCCGCTTGAGCCTTTGCATCTTTAAGCTGTTCTGCAGCTTTCTGTTGCGCTAGTTCTAAGTCTTTCTCGGCTCTATCAGAGGCAGCTAAACCATCTTCGATTTTCTTCTGGCGAGCTTCAATTGCACCGTTTAGTGGTGGCCATACGTATTTCATACAAAATAATACGAACACCGTAAACGCAATTAATTCACCGATAAGAGTGGCGTTTAAGTTCACAACCGCTCCTCCTTAAATAGTAAGCTGTTCAAAAAATAAAATTAAAGTACGAACAACAATACCATCGCGATACCAACACCAATCATTGCTACAGCATCGATTAGACCAGCAAGGATAAACATTTTAACTTGTAGCGATGGTGCTAGCTCAGGTTGACGTGCACATGCTTCAAGGAATTTACCGCCCATGTTACCAAAACCGATTGCTGTGCCGATTGCACCGAAACCGATAAGTAAAGCTACTGCGATGTATTTTAAGCCGTTTAATAATTCTAAAGCTTCCATTTATTTCTCCAAAGTTTCAATTGTATTAAAAGTAAAAGTAAAATTGTAAATATAGTAAATATAGTAATTAGTGATTATCTGAACTTGCCATGCTTAGGTATACGATTGTAAGCATCATGAATACGAATGCTTGCAATACGATTACTAAGATATGGAATACAGCCCACACAAAGTGCAACGGTAGTTGCATTAAACCTACAGCACCTATAAGGATGAAGATTAACTCACCTGCATATAAGTTACCGAACAAACGCAGAGCCAGTGAAAACGGCTTAGAAACCAATGCGATAAGCTCTAGTAATAGGTTGAATGGAATTAAAAGAATCTGCATAGCTGTATTGTTTGAACTAAACGGGTGAAGTGTTAGTTCTTTAATAAAACCGCCGATACCTTTGATTTTAATTGAGTAACCAATCATTAGAATGAACACACCCAGCGCAAGTGCAGCTGTCATGTTGATATCTGTAGTTGGTACAATTTTCATGTATACGTCGTGTGAATCCATACCGAATGCAGTTTCGCCAACAAAGCCAGCAAATGCAGGTAGGAAGTCAACTGGGATTAAATCCATTAAGTTCATTAAGAATATCCAAACGAATATTGTTAATGCTAATGGTGCAATTAGCTTACTTTTACCGTGGAAGGTATCGCGTACGTTGTCGCCAACGAACTCAACAACCATTTCAATGAAACATTGAAGTTTTCCAGGTACACCCAGAGTTGATTTTTTTGCGGCACTACGGAAGATCCATAAAAATATTAGACCTAGTCCGATAGACCATGCGAGGGTATCTATATGCCATGTCCAGAAGCCACTATCCGTACATGCTTTATTGAAGGCAAGACCAGCGTCGGTCGAGCACATCTTAGCATTGGTTAAGTGGTGCTGAATATGGCTAGATAGAGTAACTTCTTCTGCAGCCATGTTATATCCCAAAAGTTAATGTTTAAAAAAAACGGGTGTAAACAATCCTGTAAACAACACCAACACATAAGCACAAAAGAAAGGTAGCAGTACTACCGGATAAAGCTTTAGCATTAGTGCAAACAAAACGATTGTTAGCATAAATTTTAATCCGTTGCCGCGTTTCAACGAGGCATACGCTTGATTTGCTCGACTTGCACCCATATATCTGAATGCATAAAGCGCAAATACAAAGTTAGGAAGTACTGCGACTGCGCCACCAGCTAGAGCTGAAAGTGCGGCATTGGTTTCCCAACCTATAAAAATTATTAGTGCAGCTAAAAGGGCTACAAATCCCTGAAGGCAAATTAATTTTAATGCGGCAAGCCTATACGGGCTTGCTAACTTATTAGTCACTTTTAATTAACCTTTATGACGCTCTAATTGTCAGGGTATGAAAACTGGCGAAATTATACTTAATCCTGCCAGTTTTGCAACTTGAGTAGGTGCTTTGTAACACAAAATCGCTGTAAATGTCCCTTTTTAGACATCCAATAAATTAATGGTGGGAATAGTCTTGATTGATACGGTTTAAAATACCGTCTAACTCGTCAAGATTAGTGTAAGAAATAACCAACTTCCCTTTGCCTTTTTTGTTGTAATTTATTTCTACCTTTGCCCCTAGGTTATCAGCAAGCTGCTGCTCTAACTGTTTAACATCTGGGTCTTTTTCTATTACTTCTTTTGCTGGAGCTGGCTCTAAAATAGAGCGAACTAGTTTTTCAGTTTCGCGAACGGTCAATGCCTTTGCAACAGCTAAGCGGGCTGCATCTGATTGCACTTCGCCTTCAAGTGCTAATAAGCAACGAGCGTGACCCATTTCAATGTCACCATGCTCTAACAAAATTTTTACATCGTTATTTAGATTATTTAAGCGTAATAAGTTAGTTACGGTCGTACGTGATTTACCAACTGCATCAGCCACTTGTTGATGTGTTAACTCAAACTCATTAAGCAACCGATTAAGTGCAATCGCTTCTTCCATAGCGTTTAAGTCTTCACGCTGAATATTTTCAATCAGAGCAATAGCAACGGCAGCTTCATCAGGTACATCTTTAATAATACAGGGTACAAACTCAAGCTTAGCTATTTGCGCAGCACGCCAGCGACGTTCACCGGCAATAATCTCATAGCTGTTATGCGCAACAGGGCGTACAACGATAGGTTGAATAATTCCTTGTGAGCGTATCGAACTGGCGAGTTCTTCGAGTGCCTCTTCAGACATGTCTTTACGAGGTTGGTATTTACCTGAGTGTAAAAGCTCGATCGGTAGTTTTTGTAATTCACTGTTACTAGGCTGCGCTGCATTTTCAACGGCGCTGGTTACGTTAGCAGTATCCTGTTCCTTACCTTCGCTTGGTGCAGGTTTAGATGAACTTAAAAGCGCATCGAGTCCTCGGCCTAAACCTCGTTTTTTAGCAGACATGTTATTTTTTTACCTCAAAGTTAGGCGACAACGGGAGTTGTTTTTTCTTTTCTGCGTAGCATTTCACCAGCGAGAGCTAAATAAGCTTTCGCGCCACTTGATGCTCGATCGTAGTACATTGCTGGGGCACCAAAACTTGGGGCTTCTGCAAGTCGAACATTACGTGGGATCACCGTACGGTATACTTTATCGCCAAAATGTTGTTTTAATTGTTCTGATACATCATTTGCTAGTCGATTACGCGGATCGTACATAGTACGAAGTATGCCTTCAATCTGTAAGTTAGGGTTAACTAACTTAGCAAGTTGCGTAATCGTGTCCATTAATGCTGTTAATCCTTCCAATGCATAATATTCACATTGCATAGGTACTAAAATAGAATCGGCAGCGGCCATGGCATTAACGGTTAACATATTTAAAGAAGGCGGGCAGTCTATAAAAATAAACTCATACTGATCTTGTATTTTTTCAAGCGCGTTACGCAAACGTACTTCTCGCGCAAATAATTCCATCAGCTTAACTTCTGCAGCGGTCACATCACCGTTTGCAGCAATCATATGATATTCGCCTGAGGTTTCTTTAATAATCACTTCATCAATAGGCTTATCTTCTATGAGCAAATCATAGATAGTAGGGACGTCACCATATTTGTCGACGCCACTGCCCATGGTCGCATTGCCTTGCGGGTCGAGATCTATTAACAGCACTTTACGTTTCGTTGCAGCCATAGATGCAGCGAGATTAACGGCAGTGGTAGTTTTACCTACTCCACCTTTTTGATTTGCTAATGCGATGACTTTTGCCACAGTGTCTCTGATCCCTAGTCTTTAGAAAGAATTATTAAATGTCGTTGTGCATCTAAATCCGGTACTTCTAATGCAATTTTTTGCTCAAACTTAACACCTGTAGGGAGTGAGTCTAATTCCTCACTTGGAAATACCCCTTTAAGTGCAATGAACTTACCTGAATGATCAATTAAGTGCGAGCACCAGTCAATCATATCTTGTAACGATGCAAATGCACGACTTAGTACGCCATCTAATTTAACACTTGGTTGATATTCTTCAACTCTTGACTGCACCGGGGTGACATTATCAAGACCAAGCTCATGTTTAACATGCATTAAAAAACGTACACGTTTACCTAAACTATCTAATAATACAAACTGCGTTTCAGGTAAGGCAATAGCTAACACTATGCCCGGTAAACCAGGACCTGTGCCAACATCAATATAATGATGACCGGTCAAGTGAGGAGCAACAACTAAGCTATCCATTATATGTTTAACCATCATTTCTTGAGGCAAACGTACCGAGGTTAAGTTATAGGCTTTATTCCACTTATCGAGTAATTCAACATAGCGGACAAGTTGTTGCTGTTGTTTTTGTGTTAGCGCAATATCAGTTTGCGCTAACAAAGTTGTTAATTGTTGCTGTAACACAATGTACCTTTACCGTTACGCAGTTTTGCGTAACAAGCCTTGCTTCTTCAGATACACTAATAATAGCGAAATCGCCGCTGGGGTGATACCAGAAATACGCGAAGCTTGGCCGATAGTGTCTGGACGAGCATCAATTAGCTTAGCAACTACTTCGTTTGATAAACCAGAGACGGTTTTATAATCAAACTCTTTTGGTAAAATTGTTTCTTCATGACGAAGCTGCTTATTGATCTCATCTTGTTGACGCGCGATATAACCTGCGTACTTCGTATGAATTTCAACCTGTTCTAGAGCGGCCTGATTAGTGAACTCAGATCCGAGTCCTTCAATCGCCATCAAGTCGTTATAACGCACTTCTGGACGACGCAGTAATTCTTCTAAGCTGGCTTCACGCACAAGTGGCGTTTTAAGTAATTCGTTTACTTTATTAACCATGGCATGATCTTTATGGATCCAGGTATCTTTAATACGCTGTTTCTCTTTAGCGATCACTTCCATTTTTTCGTTGAATGCTTGCCAACGTTCATCGTTAACTAAACCAAGTTCACGGCCTTTTTCAGTTAAACGAATATCAGCGTTGTCTTCACGAAGCAACAAACGGTATTCAGCGCGGCTAGTAAACATACGATACGGTTCTTTTGTACCCAGTGTTGCTAAGTCGTCAATCAGTACGCCAACATAGGCTTCATCACGACGTGGTGTCCACGACTCTTTACCTTGTACTTGTAAGGCTGCATTCATACCTGCGATCAAACCTTGTGCACCCGCTTCTTCGTAACCGGTAGTACCATTAATTTGACCAGCAAAAAATAAACCATCAATAAATTTAGTTTCTAATGATTGTTTTAAATCGCGTGGATCAAAAAAGTCATATTCAATAGCGTAGCCAGGACGACAAGTGTGTGCGTTTTCAAAGCCGGTGATCGATTGCACAATTTCTAACTGCACATCGAACGGTAAGCTAGTTGAAATACCGTTAGGGTATAACTCGTATGACGTTAAACCTTCTGGCTCTACAAAGATCTGGTGTTTATCTTTATCTGCAAAACGTACAATTTTATCTTCAATAGACGGACAGTAACGTGGGCCTATTCCTTCGATAACACCTGAGTACATAGGTGAGCGATGTAAGTTTTTGCGAATAACATCATGTGTTTTTTCATTGGTGTAAGTGATGTAACACGGAATTTGTTGTGGGTGGTCGCTTTGTTTACCCATAAATGAGAATACCGGTGTTGGTGCATCACCTGGTTGTTCTTGCATTTTACTAAAATCAACAGTCCGGGCATCAATACGCGGTGGCGTGCCGGTTTTTAAACGATCTACTCTAAATGGTAATTCACGTAAGCGATCAGCTAAGGCAATTGAAGGCGGATCGCCAGCTCGGCCACCTTTGAAATTTTCAAGGCCGATATGAATTTGACCGCCTAAGAATGTGCCCACGGTTAGTACCACACTAGGTGCACTAAAACGCAAACCCATTTGTGTCACCACACCGGTTACACGATCATTTTCAACGATTAGATCATCACATGATTGCTGAAAAATCTTTAAGTTTTCTTGGTTTTGAAGTGTATTTTGAATAGCCGCTTTGTACAAGGCACGATCCGCTTGTGCACGCGTTGCTCGTACAGCAGGGCCTTTAGAGGAATTAAGTGTACGGAATTGGATCCCACCTTTGTCAATGGCTTGAGCCATTGCGCCACCTAGGGCATCAATTTCTTTAACCAGATGGCCTTTGCCAATGCCACCAATTGCTGGGTTACAAGACATTTGACCAAGGGTATCCATATTGTGAGTCAGCAGCAGGGTATTCATCCCCATACGGGCAGCTGCCAATGCGGCTTCAGTGCCTGCATGTCCACCACCTACTACGATAACGTCAAAATTTTCGTGAAAAATCATTAATGGGATCCTACTTAAATCAAACCAGTAAACTTCAAAAGGGAGCGTATTCTACCTAGAAATTAGCAGAAGATAAATGATTAAACAGTGCTCAAGATCTAAGTAAGTGATCTCTAATAATATAAAGGATCTTTTAAAGAGATCTTTTAATACTATTACTACTACTGATCGGGTTTTCTGTTGATAAGCTTTAGATCATGATTAAAAACATATAATTAGATCGGATCTAAAGGTGTTAGTATGATCGGATCTTCAGGCAAATAAGCTCTGATCAAAACGGGCTGTTATACACAGGCCGATCAAGGCTCGATCTTATCCCATGGATAAGCATGACTAAAAAAGCAGTTTAATCAGTGTTTATCCACAAAATCTATTAAATTATTAGTAAATTGTGGGTAACTTTATTTATAACTTTTCGCTTGATCTTTCTATTTTAAACCTGTTTGTGTTATCCATGAGTCTAACCAAGCTAAGGCCGTATCTTCGGGCAGTGCTTCATCAAGAATATTAAGCTCTAAACGTTGTGCTACTTTTACAGCGCCTTTTTGACTTAAAAGGGCATCTATATTGCGTCCTGCAAGGTTATAAGTGTCGTAACTAGTATCGCCAAGTGCAATAACCGAATACTTTAAATGCGAAAGATCATCCACTTGTGATACTTGTTCGATAAAACCAATCAGGTTGTCAGGGTAATCACCCGCACCGTAGGTTGATGTACAAACCAACCAAATAGTATTTTGTTGATCTATTTCATTAAATTCAGGTTGATCATGTAGTTGGCTATTAATCCCTTGGTTGTTAAGTGCATCATTTAACTGCTCTGCAACGTACTCGGCGGATCCCATTTGACTACCAACGATAATATTTACTGAACTCATGAATATGGCTGATCACTATTAGTTTTAATTGCTGCATATGATAGCTCAGTGAGTATAACAGTAAAGTTAAGAGTGCTATTTTGTATAACTATTTTTGTGGTAATTTAAGCCGTCGCGCTAACTAGTGCTTTAACTTGTTGATTATTAATGAGTTAACAAAATATATTTAAATGTAATCTTCTGATCAAGTTGTTGATAAGGTTGGGGAAAGCTCTGCTTAACTAAAAAGCAATGTTATAAATAGTTTGCTAAGTTATTGATTTTATATTGAGTGTTAACCACCAGCTAGCACAAATTCATAAATAAAGGCGTGTTGATCTTAGTGTGGATACAAAGCATGTTGATAACTTAAAATTGGGATCGAGAATAATTAAAAAAAATGATCCATTTATGCAGATCAGACTAAAAATCCATTTTTATTTTCTAAAAATCACTATTTAACTGATTTAAACACAGCATATTTTTACTTTTTATCGCTTTTAACTCATTTTCAAGGCAATAAAACCCCAATTGTGGATAACTGATCTGCAAAAAATAATTTTCATCAATTTAAACTAAGAAATTAACTATATTTTGCTGGTGGAGTGGGCGATCAAACTTACTTTTTAGGTACGTTTTATTTTTATGGTTTAATAATTACCTATGGCCAAGCTTGAAAAGCTAATGTAATAGGTTCTCTTTTAGGGGGAGATAAGCTTAATTTTTTACTATGAATGTAGGTAGTTTATCTGCTGTTTGGTGTGATTATAGGTTTAGCTCATCTGCCTTAAACACATTTTTAAACATAAATGGAGGCTAATATTGGTGCAATTTAGCTGTATTTTTTAGTCTGTTTGGTTTTTAAAGTGAGTTATTAAAATACATTTTGGCGAGTCGATATTAAAAATAGTAGGGCATTAAAAAGGGCACCTAAGTGCCCTTAATGATCAAATTAATAGTTCGACTATTTACCGATACAGAACGAGCTGAAAATTTTGCCAAGCAAATCATCAGAAGTAAATTCACCAGTTATTTCGTTAAGATACTGCTGTGTTAAACGCAGTTCTTCCGCGAGGATTTCACCGGCCACATGCATCTCTAATTGTGTTTTACCTGTATCTAAGTGATACGCAGCATGTTCTAGTGCATCTAAGTGACGACGGCGTGCCATAAAACCACCTTCTGTAGCACCATCAAAACCAATGCAAGCTTTTAAGTGAGTACGAACTAACTCTATACCATCAGCATTTTTAGCGCTTAAACTAATGACAGGATATTGTTGTTTTTGATCTATGCCGACTACATCACCTGATAAATCGGCTTTATTTCTGATCACAGTCACGCCCATACCTTGGGGTAACTTAGCCATAAATTCAGGCCAAATAGCATGTGGATCGGTATCAGTGGTGTCGGTGCCATCAAGCATAAATAGCACCCGATCAGCTTGGTTTATTTCATCCCAGGCACGTTCAATGCCTATTTGCTCTACCTTATCTGGGCTTTCTCGTAGGCCTGCGGTATCTATTATATGCAGTGGCATACCATCTATATGTATATGCTCACGTAATACGTCACGAGTGGTGCCGGCTATTTCAGTTACGATGGCCGCTTCTCGTCCTGCTAATGCATTAAGTAAGCTTGATTTACCTGCATTAGGACGACCTGCAATAACGACGCGCATACCTTCGCGCATTATACTGCCTTGTTTGGCTTGATTGGTAACGGCATTAAGCTGCTCGATGATGGCATTTAAATCACCGCCCACTTTTCCGTCTGATAAAAAATCGATTTCTTCGTCAGGAAAATCAATAGCCGCTTCCACATACATACGTAAGTGAATGACTTTTTCAACTAGGGTTTCTATGTGCTTAGAGAATTGCCCTTGAAGTGATTGTAGAGCACTTTTAGCGGCTTGCTCGCTAGTTGCATTAATTAAGTCGGCGATTGCTTCTGCTTGAGTTAAATCAAGCTTGTCGTTCATAAACGCACGCTCAGAGAATTCACCTGGTTTAGCTAAACGCACACCGTCTATTTTACTTATTTCTTTGAGTAGCATATCAAGAACAACAGGGCCACCATGGCCTTGGAGTTCGAGTACATCTTCACCGGTAAATGAGTGTGGGCCAGCAAAGTAAATCGCAATACCTTGGTCAAGTTGCTGACCTGCAAGGGTGTTAAATGGCACATAGTCGGCATAACGAACTTTAGGGACTTTGCCTATTATTTTTTCAGCAACCTGTTTGGCTAGGTTTCCTGAAACGCGAATAATACCAACACCGCCTCGGCCTGGGGCAGTGGCTTGTGCTGCAATTGTATCGTGATTGATCATGCGGTTTATTTGCCAACTTAAATAACGTAATGGCGGTATTGTAACCTATCAAATAGGCACTCGCGAATGCTGTTATAAAAAATAGGCAATAAAAAAGGCGACTTAAGTCGCCTTTATATAAGTAGGGAGTTTAATCGCCCCTTACTTTAATTCCTTTCTTTTCCATGCCACGGTAGATGATTAACATCTGGACAATAGAAATAAGGTTAGACACTAACCAGTAAAGTACTAAACCAGATGGGAACCATAAGAAGAATACAGAGAAGATAACCGGCATAAAGGTCATCATTTTTTGCTGCATTGGATCGGTAACCGTCATAGGTTGTAGTTTTTGCGTTATGAACATACTCGCACCAAATAAAATTGGTAATACGTAGTATGGGTCTTTTGCAGAAAGGTCAGTTAACCAAAGTACAAATTCAGCATGACGTAGTTCTGTTGATTCTAAGAATACATAGAACAAGGCTAAGAAGATTGGCATTTGCAGTAAAATAGGGAAACAGCCACCCATAGGGTTCACTTTTTCTTTACGGTACATTTCCATAGTCGCTTGGCCGAATTTTTGACGATCATCGCCATACTTTTCTTTTAGCGCCTTCATCTTAGGCTGTAACGCACGCATTTTAGCCATTGAGGTGTACTGTGCTTTAGTCAGTGGATACATTAATGTTTTAACGATAATAGTGATGGCAATAATTGCTACACCCCAGTTACCTAAAATACTGTGTAACCATTTAAGTAGCACAAATAACGGCTGCGAAATGAAAAACAACCAACCATAATCAACTGTTAAGTCTAGGTCTGGATGAATGGCTTCAAGTTTATCTGACTCTTTAGGGCCCATGTAATAAGTTGCAGTAAGTACTTGCTCACTACCAGCTTGAACATTAACCGCTTCGTCTTTAACACCAATAATAGCCGCATTACTTTTAGTAATTAAACTATAAAGAGTATTAGTTTGATCTTGCATTGGTACCCAAGCACTTACAAAGTAATGCTGAATAAAGGCAACATAACCACCTTGAGTATTAATACTGAGGTTTTTATCAGCCATGTCTGAAAAACTGTACTTTTCATATTTCTCTTCGCTAGAGCCATAAGCAGCACCAAGATAGTTCTGGTCAACTAAGCTACCTTTTTCTTGCACAGTACGTTTAATTTGTGTGTAAAGCTGTACTTGAATTGGCTCAGCAGTGGTGTTGTTTACAGTGTACTCAAGAGCAACGTCGTATTGGCCTTTTTTGAATACATAGGTTTTAGTAAAGGTAACACCTTTGCTATCAGTAAACGTTAAAGGAACACGCAGTTCATCACCATTCATTGTATAGCTTTTTTGCTGTGTACTATAAACAGGGCGGCCATTTGCAGATGCATCTGGGCCATTTAAACCAATTAAACCACTTTGAGAGAAGTATTGATTGCCATCAAACTCACCCAAAAGCATAAAGGGTGTTTCTTCACCTTTTACTTCTTCGTATTGCAGTAGGTCTGATTCAACAATATCACCACCGCGGGTATCTATTTTTACAGTGAATACGTCAGTTGTGATATCGATTACTGAACGTTTTGCACTGATTGCTGCAGTTGGTAAATCACCGTCTGTTGACGAAGGTACATAATCATCAGAATCAGGTGAGTTAGATTGTAGTGTTTGTGTGTTGGCACTAGGATCGGCTTTTGGTGTGTTGTAGTCATTATTCCACTCTTGAAATAATAAAAACGACACTAGCATTAGGCCGATGAATAAAAACGTGCGTTGCGATTCCATAACAGCTCTTATTTCTCGTGTTGGTGGTTAATACGGGTTAATTTTTCAGGAACGGGGTCGTCTCCGCCTGAATGTAAAGGATGGCATTTTAATATGCGTTTAACTGCTAACCAACTCCCTTTTACCGATCCATGCAAATTAATTGCTTGAATAGCGTAACTAGAGCATGTTGGATTAAAACGACAATGCGGACCTAATAGCGGGCTAATCCACTTTTGATAACCGCGGATAAATAAAACTAAACAACGTGTTGGTAAAGCAGCAAGTGGTTTAAGTAACCTCATGTTGTACATGCCCCTACGTTATGTTTAGTGAATAGATACCATGTATTTAAAGACTCACTATGAGATTTTAAACGCATGATTAAAAGGTGAGCTAAAGATACCTTAATTAACCCTGTAATTCTATTGCTATTGGGTTTGTTTAGTCGATTTAGCTGATTTGTTTGGGCGTTTTTTAAATGGTGGCGGTTTAGGGGCACCAGGTTTGCAGCGTTCATTAATCTTACGCCACAGCTTTGTAAGTTGTTTGGTTAATTCTTCATTAGACTGTTCATCAATGCCACTTTTAACCATCAACACAATATCAATATTATCGAGCGTGTGTTGGTTTAAACGAAAACTTTCGCGAGCAAGACGTTTAATACGGTTTCGTTGACATGCCTTTTTTACACGTTTTTTAGCAACAGTAAGGCCTAATCTAGGTTTTGACTGGTCACTTGGTTTTGCTAATAAGGTAAAGAAAGGAGTTGCAGCCCGAGCGGGTTCGTTAAATATGCGAGAGTAATGCGAGGGAGTTAACAGACGTAACTCCCTGCCAAAGCTAAAGTCTTCCACTTATAAATTAAGCAGAAAGAACTTTGCGGCCTTTAGCACGGCGACGAGCTAATACTTTACGGCCATTTACAGTTGCCATACGAGCACGGAAACCGTGTGTACGTTTGCGTTTTAAAACGCTAGGTTGAAAAGTTCTTTTCATAACAATCTCATCCGATCGGTTAAAGTTAAAACATCCTATGCAGGTCGCGATCCTGGCACAGGTGCCATTGCGAGCGCGAGATATTATAGATGAAGTGACGAAAAGTCAATCATAATAGAGTGCGTAAAGCATGTTTATTTATGATCAATTTTCATGATCCGATAGGATCATCATAAATAAGAAGTTTTCCACAGCCCCTGTATAAAAAGTGAATAAAAGCATGGGAAAAGTAAATTAGATCGTAAATTGTGGTCGCGATCTGCTGCCAGTTTTGTTATGATCTCTAATCAAGCTTTAAAATAAAAAGCTATTAGAATCAGTCTGTTATTATATTTATACATCGATATCAACAATTTTACAAAATCAATCTTTTACTTGTGGATAAAGTGCATTCATAATAGTCGGTCTTGGGCTGCTTATTGAGCCATTTAAACGCAATACAGGTGTGATTTTTGAATCATTATTGATGTGCGGGAATAAAAATTATATCTCTGGGAGTTTTACTGTGTATCTGTCGGTTTGGCAAAGTTGTTTATATGTATTGCAAGATGAGTTGCCTTCGCAGCAATTCAGTATGTGGGTCAGACCACTTCAAGCAGAAAGTACCGAAGATACCTTGACGATTTATGCGCCTAATCGTTTCGTACTTGATTGGGTGAGAGAGAAGTACTTAAATAGAATAAATGAATTATTGGTAGAAATTTGTGGTGTAGAAGCACCCGAGTTACGTTTTGATGTAGGTAGTAAGCCGCTATTAAATGCACAAGCTGCACCGGTGGTTGAAACACAATCAGCGCCAAGCACGCAATCAACGGCAAAACAACAACCTCGAGAACAAAAACCGGTTGTAGAACCAGCTCCTAAATCTGGTTATAAATCAAACATTAAAGAAAACTACACCTTTGATAGCTTTGTTGAGGGTAAATCTAACCAATTAGCAAAAGCGGCTGCCACTCAGGTAGCAGACAACCCTGGCTCTGCATTTAACCCTGTATTTATTTACGGTGGTACAGGCTTAGGTAAGACGCATTTATTACATGCGGTAGGCAACGGTATTATGGCCAATAAGCCCGATGCTAAAATTGTTTACATGCATTCAGAACGTTTCGTTCAAGACATGGTTAAAGCACTGCAAAATAATGCGATCGAAGAGTTTAAGCGTTATTACCGTAGTGTTGACGCATTAATGATTGATGACATTCAATTTTTTGCTAATAAAGAACGTTCTCAAGAAGAATTCTTTCATACCTTTAATGCATTATTAGAAGGTAACCAACAAATTATTTTAACCTCTGACCGTTACCCTAAAGAGATTGAAGGGGTTGAAGATCGCCTTAAATCTCGTTTTGGTTGGGGATTAACCATCGCGATTGAGCCGCCAGAGCTTGAAACTCGCGTTGCTATTTTGATGAAAAAAGCCCAGCAAAGTAAAATTAACTTACCGCATGAAGTGGCATTTTTTATTGCTAAAAAATTACGCTCAAACGTACGTGAGCTTGAAGGGGCATTAAACCGTGTAATTGCTAACGCAAACTTTACCGGTCGCCCAATTTCTATCGACTTTGTAAAAGAAGCACTGCGTGATTTATTAGCGCTGCAAGACAAACTAGTCACCATAGACAACATTCAACGTACGGTTGCTGAATACTATAGAATACGTGTATCTGATTTACTGTCTAAGCGCCGTAGCCGCTCTATAGCAAGGCCTCGCCAAGTTGCCATGGCATTATCTAAAGAACTCACTAATCACAGTTTACCTGAGATTGGGGATGCTTTTGGTGGGCGTGACCATACAACAGTACTGCACGCGTGTCGCAAAGTTAAATCATTACGTGACGAAAGCCACGAGATTAAAGAAGATTACCAAAACTTAATAAGAACATTGTCATCTTAGGGCTGACTTTATTATGCAAATAACAATATCAAGAGAACAATTTTTAAAACCATTGGTACAAGTATCGGGTGCCATTGAGCGTAAGCATACGTTACCTATTTTATCTAACGTATTGCTCGTGGTAGAAAATGGCCAGCTTTCAATGACAGGGACCGACCTTGAAATTGAATTAGTGGCGAGTGTATTTGTGGGTGACGATGTTGCCGATACTAAACTTACATTGCCGGCTAAAAAATTACTCGATATTTGTAAAAGTTTACCGGATGGCTCTGATCTTACTTTAAGCTTGCAAGACCATCAGCTACTTTTAACCAGTGGTAAAAGTCGTTTTTCATTGACCACTTTAGCTGCTGAAGATTTTCCTAATTTAGAGCAGTGGGATGGTGAGGTTGAGTTTCAACTAACGCGTTTAGAGTTGCGTAAATTACTTGAAAGCACACACTTTTCAATGGCAAACCAAGATGTGCGTTATTACTTAAACGGCATGTCGTTTGAAGTTGATAACAGCGATATAAAAACAGTTGCCACTGATGGGCACCGTTTAGCTATTGCACAAAAACAACTAGGTCAGTCGTTAAATACACAGCGCCAATTAATTATACCGCGCAAAGGCGTGCAAGAAATTATGCGTCTAATGGTTGCTGATCAAGAGCTGGTAACTATTCAGTTTGGTGCCAACCACATTCGTATTATTGATATTGAATTTACCTTTACGAGTAAATTAGTTGATGGTCGATTCCCTGATTACCGTCGTGTTTTGCCGCGCGGTGGCGATAAGGTAATTACCGCGAATCGTGAATGGCTTCGTAATGCGTTTCAGCGTGTGTCGATTTTATCGAACGAAAAGTTTCGTGGTGTACGCTTAAATTTATCAAACGGTTTATTAAAAATTACAGCCAACAACCCAGAGCAAGAGCAAGCTGAAGAAGTGGTTGAAGTAATGTACGAGGGTGATGACCTAGAAATAGGCTTTAATGTCTCTTATGTATTAGATGTATTAAATACATTAAAAACCGAAGATGTATTATTTACCCTTGCCGATTCAAACAGTAGTGCACTTATAGAAGGTGCTGGCGATGAAGAAGCTATGTACGTTGTTATGCCAATGCGTTTATAAGATCATAAATACATAATGAGCTTAAGTCATTTGAGCCTCAAATATTTTCGTAATATTGAGGCACTGACGCTAGAACCAGTTAATGGCGTTAATATAATTTATGGTGAAAACGGCAGCGGAAAAACCAGCCTTTTAGAGGCTATTTATTACCTTTCTCACGGCAAATCTTTCCGAACCTCTAAACATAAAAGCATCATCGCTCATCAACAAGATCAGTTTGTTATTCATGGCCGAAAAGCGTTACACGATTTATCTATTCCAATAGGGATAAGTAAAACCCAAACGGGTGAAACCAATTTAAAAATACAGGGTAAGGCGAGTCGAAAAGTATCTGAACTTGCTCAACTTATGCCTGTGCAAGTTATCACACCAGAAAGCTATTCATTATTTTTTGGTGGCCCTAAAGAGCGCAGAAAGTTTTTAGACTTAGGTTTGTTCCACGTGGAACATGAGTTTTTTTTCTTGTGGCAATCGTTTAATAAAGTGCTAAAACAGCGCAATGCATTGTTGAAATCTAAGCCTAAGAATTATTTTGACCAAATCAAGTTTTGGGATAAAGAATTTGTTAGACTGGCTGAACAAATAAATAAATTAAGAATCGCGTATATAACTAGGTTTAAGCAGCAGTTTTTTGATAAAATGTGTGCAGAATTAACGCTAATACGCGATCTAGAAATTAGCTTTAATGCAGGCTGGAAAGAGGCCGAATCTCTTTCTGATGCGTTAGAGCAAAGCTTTGAGCGAGATGCTCGCCAAGGCTTTACTAGTAAAGGCCCTCATAAGGCTGATTTTAGTTTTAGTGTCGCTGGCAGCAGTGTTGAGAATGTATTCTCACGCGGGCAGTTAAAGCTATTGTTGTATGCGTTAAAAGTAACGCAAAATAGTTTGATTGAGTCAGAGACAGATAAGCAATCTATATTGCTAATAGATGATTTACCTTCAGAGCTAAGCGAAGATACAAAAGAGAAAGTGGGTCAGTTATTGACACATTGCAGTTCTCAAATATTTATTTCTTCAATTTTATCTGAAAGTATTTCTGCTGTGGTGGAACCCATGAAACGAGAACTAAAAATGTTCCACGTGAAACATGGCAACCTAATAACAAGATAAGTGGGATTAACCATGTCTGAGAATTATGATTCGTCGAGTATTAAAGTACTTAAAGGATTAGATGCAGTAAGAAAGCGTCCTGGTATGTATATAGGGGACACCGATGATGGTACGGGCTTACACCACATGGTGTTTGAGGTCGTTGATAACTCTATCGATGAGGCCTTAGCAGGTCACTGTGATGATATATTTGTCACAATTCACTTAGACGGTTCGGTATCTGTAAGAGATAACGGCCGTGGTATTCCTACTTCTATACATGAAGAAGAAGGTGTATCTGCAGCTGAAGTTATTATGACGGTATTACATGCTGGTGGTAAGTTTGATGATAACTCTTATAAAGTATCAGGTGGCTTACACGGTGTTGGTGTATCGGTAGTAAATGCATTATCAGAAAAGTTAAAACTAACTATTCGTCGTGAAGGTAAACTTTACGAGCAGTTTTACACTATGGGTGTTCCAGATGCACCACTTGCAGCTATTGGTGATTCTGAAACAACCGGTACTGAGTTACGTTTTTGGCCAAGTGCAGAAACGTTTACTAACCTAGATTTCCATTACGATATTTTAGCTAAGCGTTTACGCGAGTTATCGTTTTTGAACTCAGGTGTAAGCATCATTTTAAATGATGAGCGCGAAGAAAATAAGAGTGACCATTTTAAATACGAAGGTGGTATTAGAGCGTTCGTTGAATACTTAAACCGTAATAAAACGCCTGTACACAAAGGGGTATTCCACTTTACTCACGAACGTGAAGAAGACGGTATTAGTGTAGAAGTATCAATGCAGTGGAATGATGCGTTCCAAGAAAACATTTACTGTTTTACTAATAACATTCCACAACGTGATGGTGGTACTCACTTAGCTGGTTTTAGATCTGCGCTAACACGTACGCTGAATAACTACATGGAAAAAGAAGGCTTTAACAAAAAAGCTAAAACAACCAGTAACGCAACGGGCGATGATGCTCGTGAAGGCTTAACGGCTGTTGTTAGTGTTAAAGTACCTGATCCTAAATTCTCATCACAGACAAAAGACAAGCTAGTATCTAGTGAAGTTAAGTCTGCGGTTGAGCAAGCAATGGCTGAAAAATTCACTGAGTTTTTATTAGAAAACCCAATGGATGCAAAAATTGTTGTTGGCAAAATTATTGATGCAGCACGCGCGCGTGAAGCAGCCCGTAAAGCACGTGAAATGACCCGCCGTAAAGGTGCTATGGATTTAGCTGGTTTACCGGGTAAACTAGCGGATTGCCAAGAAAAAGATCCAGCCCAATCTGAACTATACATAGTGGAGGGTGACTCAGCTGGCGGTTCAGCCAAGCAGGGTCGTAACCGTAAGAATCAAGCGATTCTTCCGCTTAAAGGTAAAATCTTAAACGTAGAAAAAGCACGTTTTGATAAAATGTTATCTTCGCAAGAAGTGGCAACGCTAATTACTGCATTAGGTTGTGGTATTGGCCGTGACGAGTATGACCCTGAAAAATTACGTTATCATCGCATCATTATCATGACCGATGCCGACGTGGATGGTTCTCACATTCGTACTTTGCTACTAACATTTTTCTACCGTCAAATGCCGGAAATTGTTGAACGTGGTTACATTTATATTGCTCAGCCTCCACTTTATAAAGTGAAAAAAGGTAAGCAAGAGCGTTATATTAAAGATGATCCAGCATTAGTTGATTACCTTACATCTTTAGCGCTAAGCAATGCAGCACTGTACACTAGTGATAGTGCTGAAGCAGTTGATGGTGAAGCATTAGAGTCAATTGTTCACGATTATCAAAACACGGTTAAAGTTATCGAGCGCTTAAAGCGTAAGTATCCGAACACAGTTATGAACCGTTTGATTTACCAAAGTGAGCTGAAAAAAGAACACCTTTCAGACGAAGCTAAGGTAGTTGCTTGGACTAAAGAGCTGGTTGATGACTTAATTGAACGTGATGAAGATGCAACTATTTTCCATGCGGGAACTGAGCACGATACAGAGCGTAACTTGTATTATCCAGTTGTGAATATTCGTCAGCATGGTGTGGATAAAGCACACGTACTTCATTATGACTTTATTACATCAAGAGACTACCAACGTATTGCTGTAACTGGTAAAAACATTGCTAATATCATCACTGAGGGTGCATATATCCAACGTGGTGAGAAAACAAAACCTGTTGATAACTTTGTGGATGCATTGGAATGGTTGATCGCAGAGTCTAAGCGTGGGATCTACATTCAACGCTACAAAGGACTAGGTGAAATGAACCCAAGTCAGCTTTGGGAAACCACCATGGATCCTAGCGCACGCCGTATGTTGCAAGTAACAATTGAAGATGCTGTTGCAGCGGATCAATTATTTGCCACATTAATGGGCGATCAAGTTGAGCCGCGTCGTGAGTTTATTGAAACGAACGCACTGCGTGTGGTTAACTTAGACGTATAAAACATTATCGTAATCACAAAAAAGGAGCCTTAGGCTCCTTTTTTATTTTTTCAAACGCACAAACTGCTTAAAACCTGAGTGTGCACAAGGTATACTGAGGGTAATTTTCACGCTACTTCTCAGATAGTAAAAAGCCAAAATATGCAAAAATATGACGTTAAAACCTTTCAAGGTTTGATCCTGGCTTTACAGGATTATTGGGCACAGCAAGGCTGTGTCATTATTCAACCACTTGACATGGAAGTGGGCGCAGGGACATTTCACCCGCAAACATTTTTAAAATCAATTGGCCCAGAGCCAATGTCGAGCGCATACGTTCAACCGTGTCGTCGTCCTACCGATGGTCGTTACGGTGAAAACCCAAACCGCTTACAACATTACTACCAATTCCAAGTTGTGTTAAAACCATCACCAGACAATATTCAAGAGCTTTACTTAGGTTCTTTAGCTGCTGTAGGTATTGATACCTTAACTGACGAAGTTCGCTTTGTAGAAGATAACTGGGAATCACCTACATTAGGTGCGTGGGGCCTAGGTTGGGAAATTTGGTTAAATGGTATGGAAGTAACGCAGTTTACTTACTTCCAGCAGGTGGGCGGTTTAGAATGCTCACCGGTAACGGGTGAGATTACTTACGGCCTAGAGCGTTTAGCAATGTACATTCAAGGCGTAGATAGCATTTACGACCTAGTATGGGCAGACGGTCCATTTGGGCGCGTAACTTACGGTGATGTGTTCCATCAAAATGAAGTTGAGCAATCAACCTATAACTTTGAACATGCAAACGTAGCCGACTTATTTGAACAGTTTGATAAATGTGAAGCTGAGAGCCAAAAGCTAATTGAAGCAAGCCTACCATTACCAGCCTACGAGCAAGTAATGAAAGCATCGCACGCATTTAACTTATTAGACGCACGTCATGCTATTTCAGTAACTGAGCGTCAACGTTATATTTTACGCGTTCGTGCGTTATCAAAAGCGTGTGCACAAAGTTATTACGATGCACGTGAAGCACTTGGTTTCCCGCTGTGTAAGGATAAGTAAGCATGTCAGCAGAAAATTTATTAGTAGAAATTGGCACCGAAGAGTTGCCACCAAAAGCACTTCGTAAATTAGCCGAAGCCTTTGCTGCAAACTTAACAGCAGAATTAGAAAGTCTAGAACTAGGTCACCAAGGTGTGAACTGGTATGCATCGCCACGTCGTTTAGGTTTACAAGTAAAAGCACTTGAAGCTAAACAACAGGACAAAGAAGTTGAAAAACGTGGCCCTGCAACTAAAGCCGCTTTTGATGCTGAGGGTAACCCAACTAAAGCAGCCATGGGTTGGGCTCGTGGTTGTGGTATTGAAGTAAAAGATGCGCAAACACTAGAAACAGATAAGGGCGCATGGTTATTGCACATAGCTAAAGTAGCAGGGCAAGAAACCAAAACGTTAATGACCGACGCTATAAGCAAAGCGCTAGCTAAACTACCTATCCCTAAACCAATGCGTTGGGGTGCGAATAAAACACAATTTATTCGTCCTGTGCATACGGTAACTATTTTATTCGGTAGTGAACTGGTTGAGGGTGAAATTCTTGGTAAGCAAGTGAGTAATCAATTGCAAGGCCATCGTTTTCATCACCCTGAAAAAATTAGCATTGATCATGCTGATGATGTGTTTGATGTACTTAAATCAGCTTACGTTGTTGCTGACTACGAACAGCGTAAAGCACAGATTCGCGCGCAAATAGAAGATGCAGCCAAAGCAGTTAATGCCGTTGTTGCTATGGATGAAGACTTACTTGAAGAAGTTACTTCATTGGTAGAATGGCCAGTAACGCTAACAGCCACATTTGAAGAAGCATTTTTAGATGTACCTGCTGAAGCGCTTATTTACACCATGAAAGACGATCAGAAATACTTTCCGTTATTAGATCAAGACGGCAAACTTTTAAATAAGTTTTTGTTTGTCTCTAACATCGAAAGTAAAGATCCTAGTGTAGTTATTTCTGGTAACGAAAAAGTAGTGCGCCCGCGTTTAGCTGATGCACAGTTCTTCTTTGAAACAGATAAAAAGAAAACATTAGAAAGCCGTTTAGAGTCTCTTGATAGCGTATTGTTCCAAAAACAACTTGGTACGCTTAAAGACAAGTCACAGCGTATTAGTGAACTAGCTGGTTACATTGCCGAGCAACTTGGTGCCGACAAAGAGCTAGCAGCGCGTGCAGGCTTATTAAGTAAAACAGACTTAATGACCGAAATGGTAATGGAATTTACCGACGTACAAGGTGTAATGGGAATGCATTACGCGCGTCACGATGGTGAAGCAGAAGAAGTTGCAGTGGCACAAAACGAACAATACATGCCACGTTTTGCCGGTGATAACTTACCAACTAATTTGATCAGCTGTGCAGTCGCCATTGCCGATAAGTTTGATACGCTGGTGGGTATTTTTGGTATAGGCCAAGCACCAAAAGGTGATAAAGACCCATTTGCACTTCGTCGTGCTGCTATTGGTGCATTACGTATCATGGTAGAAAAACAGCTACCGCTTGATATTTTAGACCTGGTTGCTAAATCACAAACTCTGTTTGGTGAAAAGCTAACTAACCTAAATGTATCAACAGATGTGTTTGACTTTATGCTAGGGCGTTTCCGTGCTTGGTATCAAGATGAAGGTATTGAAGTAGATGTGATTCAAGCCGTACTGGCGCGTCGTCCAACCAAGCCTGTTGATTTTGATCGCCGAGTTAAAGCCGTAAGTCATTTCCGTACATTAGACGCCGCAGAATCGCTTGCAGCGGCTAATAAGCGTGTAAGTAATATTCTGGCTAAAAATAACATTACAACGCAAGGTGATGTTGATCAGAGCTTATTAAGTGATGATGCTGAAAAAGTGCTTGCTTCGCAAGTTGCAAAATTTGCCACTGATTTAGCACCACTGTACAGCGATGGAAACTACCAAGAGGCATTGAGCCAATTAGCAGGCATTCGTGAGAGTGTTGATAACTTTTTTGACAATGTCATGGTAATGGCTGACGATGAAGCAGTTAAGCAAAACCGTCTTGCGCTTTTAAGCCAGCTTAGCGGGTTATTTTTAGAAATTGCAGATATTTCTGTGTTACAAAAATAACAGCTTATAGCTATTTAAAAAGCCAGCATTATGCTGGCTTTTTAGTATTCACTGTATGCAAAGGATACAAATGATGATCTCTATAAAACGAATTTTAACGTTAGCAATGGCTGGTTTACTTACGGCCTGTACCAGCCAAATTTCGATTAACGACGTGTTGCCGCAGCAAGAATTGGATCGCAGTATTTATTTAAGAGGGGATTTCACATTATGGGATGCAGAACCTCAATATCAATTTAAACAAGTCGGCCCTTCGCTTTACCAAGCCCAAGTTAAATTTTCGACCCCAGGTAAAGTGTACGAGTTTAAAATAGCCGATGCAGATTTTAGTGAAGGTTTTAACTGTGGCTACAGCGATTCACAGCCATCAGGACAAAGCCTAACACTTGGCCAATCAACGCGCGCCGATTGTAATACCATTTATAATTACTTTAGCTACACACCCGCAATCAAAGGGTCGTACATAGTCAGCATTGATTTTAGTGACTACGATAAGCCGCAAGTAACGATAACTAAGAAGTAAGAGCAGTAAGCTATAAGCAGTCAGTCGTTAGCTTAAATATAAAATAAAAAACCGTGCTTGATTTAACAAACACGGTTTTTTAATTTTTAGCTGATAGCTGATAGCTGATAGCTGATAGCTGATAGCTGATAGCTGATAGCTGATAGCTGATAGCTGATAGCTGATAGCTGATAGCTGATAGCTGATAGCTGATAGCTGATAGCTGATAGCTGATAGCTGATAGCTGATTACAACCCTTTCTTCACCACATATCTATACGGTGATTCTTCAACTTCTTTAGCCACTAGCGTGTGATCCATAAAGGTACAAAAGCTGGGGATGTCGCGGGTGGTTGAAGGGTCGTCGGCAATAATAAGCAGTGTTTCACCATCGCTCATTTTACGAATCGCAGCGCGTACCATCATCACCGGCTCTGGGCAACGAAGGCCGATGGCATCTAATTGGTGATCGGGGTTATCAAAGCTCATAAAAATTACCTGTAAAAATAGTCGCGGCTTGGTTAGGTCGGGTAGTTTAGCGTAAATAAAGCTGTTGGTTAACTATTTTACGTATAACAAAACAGCTCAACTTATTAATAGATAATCTGAAATAAGTTTAATGCACCCGATCATATTATTCATTTTAAACCTGCAAAAGCTGGTGGCATAAAAAAGGCGAACTAACTTGCGCTAGTTCGCCTTTTAATCACCAAGATGGTTTTACATGTTAAAAACTAATTAGTCTTGAACACGTTCAAATACAGTGGCAATGCCTTGGCCTAAACCAATACACATAGTTGCCAAACCGTATTTTGCGTTTTTGTCTTCCATTAAGTGAATAAGCGAGGTGCTAATACGTGAACCCGAACAACCCAGAGGGTGACCAAGTGCGATAGCGCCGCCGTTTAAATTCACTTTTTCGTCAACCACGTCTGCTAAACCTAGATCTTTAAGTACAGGCAGTGATTGTGCTGCGAATGCTTCGTTAAGCTCAGCTACGTCAATGTCATCAATGGTAATACCGGCTTGTGCTAATGCTTTTTTACTTGCAGGTACTGGACCGTAACCCATGATTGATGGATCGCAACCGGCAACAGCCATAGCACGAATACGTGCACGAATTGGTAAGCCCAATTCTTTTGCTTTTTCTTCGCTCATTACTAACATGGCTGATGCGCCGTCAGAAAGTGCAGAAGATGTGCCCGCAGTAACAGAGCCCGTAGCAGGGTTAAATACTGGACGCAGCTGCGATAAACCTTCAACTGTTGTCTCTGGACGAATTACTTCATCATCTTCAACAAGAATAAGTGAACCGTCAGCATCGTGACCTTCCATTGCTAAAATTTCGCGGCGGAAACGGCCTTCAACTGTTGCAGCATGTGCACGTTGATGCGAGCGGTAAGCAAACTCATCTTGTTGCTCACGGCTAATACCGTGAAGCGTTGCAAGGTACTCAGCGGTTAAACCCATAGAGCCAGATGCTTGTGCAATTGATGTAGCTAGGCCAGGGTGAAAGTCGTTACCGTGAGTCATAGGTACGTGACCCATGTGCTCAACACCACCAATTAGGTATGTGTCGCCAGCGCCAGTCATAATTGCGCGAACAGCGTCATGCAATGCTTGCATTGATGAGCCACATAAACGGTTAACTGTGGTTGCTGGCACTGAATGTGGAATGCCTGCAAGTAGAGATGCGTTACGTGCAACGTTAAAGCCTTGCTCTAATGTTTGCTGTACACAGCCCCAATAAATATCGTCAATTGACGCAGGGTCAACTGCCGGATTACGTTCTAATAAGCCTTTCATTAAATGAGCGCTTAAGTCTTCCGCACGTTTGTTTTTAAATACGCCGCCTTTTGAGCGACCCATTGGTGTGCGGATACAATCTACAATTACTGGATTATTCATGATATTAACCTTCCACCTTATAGAAAACACGGCCTTCTTCAGCCCACTTGCGAGTTTGCTCTGATACTTGGTAAATCGCACCTAGGTGAGCGTATTTGTCAGCAGTTGCTACAAAGTTAGCTAAACCTGTTTGATCTAAGTAACGGAACGCGCCGCCTCTAAATGGAGGGAAACCAACACCGTATACAAGTGCCATATCAGCTTCTTGAGGAGAAGCAACAATGCCTTCTTGTAAACAAAGTAGCACTTCGTTGATCATTGGGATCATACAACGGTCAATGATTTCTTGTTTATCAAATTCTTTTGGTGCGTCTGTAATTGGTGCAAGTAGTTCAATCGCTGTTTGGTCATGTGACTTTTTAAGACGACCGCGACGATCTGTTTCGTACTTATAGAAACCTGCTTTGTTCTTTTGACCAAAACGTTTTTCGTTAGCAAAAACAGTCACTGGGTCTTTATCTGCACGTGCCATACGCTCAGGGAAACCGTCTGCCATTACGCCAGTACAATGATAAGCCGTATCAATACCTACAACATCAAGTAGGTAAGCCGGGCCCATTGGCCAGCCAAACACGTTTTCCATTACTTTATCTACTTTTGCAAAGTTAGCGCCTTCAACCACTAGTTTGCTAAAGCCAGCAAAGTAAGGGAATAAAACACGGTTTACAAAAAAGCCTGGGCAATCGTTAACAACAATCGGTGATTTACCTAGTTTGAGGGCATAATCAACCACGGCATTAATCGTTTTATCTGAGGTTTTTGCACCACGGATAATTTCTACTAATGGCATTTTTGGTACTGGGTTGAAAAAGTGCATACCACAGAAGTTTTCTGGCTTATCAAGCGCTTCTGCAAGTAGGTCGATACAAATAGTCGATGTATTTGACGTAAGTACCGTGCCTTCTGGCATATTCTTTTCAAGATCAGCAAGTACGGCTTGCTTCACTTTAGGGTTTTCTACTACGGCTTCAACAATAATGTTGGCGTTTTGTAGGTCTGCATCGTTAAGCGTTGGCTTGATTTTGCTAAGCGTTGCTAGCATTTTTTCCATCGGCATGTGGCCGCGCTTCACTTTTGCACCTAATAGTTTAGATGCTTCACCCATACCTAAATCTAGCGCATCCTGTTGGATGTCTTTCATTATGATTGGTGTGCCTTTATAAGCAGACTGGTATGCAATACCGCCACCCATAATACCTGCGCCTAATACTGCCGCTTGTTTAATTTCTACATCGCTGTGTTTAGCAAACTTACGTGCTTTACCTTTAATGTATTGGTCTGCTAAAAAGATACCCGTTTGAGCAGCAGCTTCACTAGTACGTGCTAGTTTTGCAAAGTTGGCATTTTCAATCGCCATTGCTTCGGCGCGTGAGCTGTTTGCTGCTGCTTTAATAGTGCGAACTGCCATAACTGGAGCAGGATAGTGGCCTTTGGTTTTACCCATTACCATACCTTCTGCCATTGCAAAGCTCATGCCTTGCTCAACACGGTTTAATTTAAGCGGTTGTAATTTTACAGCGCGTTTTGCTTGCCAATCTAGCTTGCCAGCAATCGCTAATTCTAGTGTTGCTAAACTTGACTCTTGTAGTTTGTTGGCACTAACTACCGCGTCAAATGCACCTACTTTAAGGGCGTCAGCAGCGCGATTTTCGTTACCTGTGGTGATCCACATCATCGCGTTATCGGCACCAATAATGCGCGGAAGGCGCACTGTACCGCCAAAACCAGGCATTATGCCTAATTTAACTTCTGGTAAGCCCATTTTTGCTGAGTCACTTGCAACACGATAATCGGTAGCAAGTGCCCACTCACAGCCGCCGCCAAGCGCCAAGCCGTTTACAACACTGAGTGTTGGGAATGGTAAGTCTTCAATTGCATCAAAAACGTCAGTTGCATCTTTGATCCACGTTACTAATTCTGCTTCAGGCTTAGTAAAAGTAGGTAAAAATTCGAAGATATCGGCACCAATAATAAAGTGGTCTTTATCACTGGTAAAAATCATGCCTTTAATATCAGTGTTAGCGGCTAATTCTTTTAATGCTGCCGCGCAATCTGAAAGAGTTTGTTGAGATAATGTGTTTACAGAACCTGTAGCACAAAACTTAAACTCGGCGATGTTTTCCTTCACGAAGCTAACTTCAAAGGAATCGCTTTTATATAACATTATTATTCTCCCTAGTTGATGAACTAAGACTGGTACGATGAGTTCATATTCAGACCAGTGTGCTTGCTTTAAATTAAAAATGCAACGAAAAATTTATCTTGGTTACAAACGTCTGGTTAAAATATAGCTGGTTTGGTGCTAAGGTGGGTTTGAAAGTTTTCTTTATTCATTTTATTGCGCTGTCTTAGTGTTCATAGCTTGGGTTTTATTAGAATAAATAGTACAGCTGTGTATGTGCTGTTGTTTACTTACTCTTCGCCACACTTCGTCAGCCTTGAAGGTTACTATGCCCTAAAGGACATTATGAAAAAATACTTATTAAGCGTAGCGGCAGCGACTCTATTTTTCTCTTTCCCCTCTGCCAACGCAAATACCGAACTTGATGCATTTTTAGATGCAGAAAAACAAGCCCGCTATGGCGATTACAATAGCTTTAAAGAAGCGGTAGACTCATTGTCTTACCCACTTAAGCCCTATGTAGAAAAAGCCTATTGGCAGCGCTACCCCAGTTTAAAACACCAAACAGAAATAGAAAACTTCCTCACTATTTATGAACACACTCCATTAGAGTGGCCAGTGCGCAAAGCATGGTTAAATTATTTAAAGCGCAGAAATAAAAAAGCAGCATTTATTAAAAACTACCGTGAAACCTCTGACACTGAGCTTAGTTGTACCCACCTTAGTTATCAGCTTGATCTTGGTGCGCCTAAAAAAGCAATACTCTCGCAGGTAACCGATATTTGGACGGTTGGCGAGTCACAGCCCAGTGAATGTGACGGGCTTTTTAAGCGTTGGCGACAAAATGGTTATTTAACCCCTGATGTTGTGTGGCAGCGTGTTACTTTAGCGGCACAAGGGGGCTCTTATCGTTTATTGCCTTATTTAAAAACCTTATTGCCAGCCAAGGAGCGTTATTTAGCTGATTTATATTCCAAGGTAAGGCGCGATCCTAGTGCTGCTGCAGGCCTTTACCGCTATAAACGTAAAACAGCCAAAGAAGGGGAAATAGCGCTTTATGGTATTAAGCGTTTAATTTGGCGTGATAAAGAGCTGGCATTAAAGGCGTGGCAAAAAATTGAAGGCATGTTTGATTTTGCTGATGATGAAAAGGCGGATGTATATTATACCTTTGCGCTGTCGTTGGCGTCGAGCGGCCATAGCCAGGCGAGCTTTTATTTAAATAAAGTCCCTAAAGCGCGTCAAGATCGTAAATTAATGCAATGGCAACTAGCCAATATGCTTAAAACTCAAGATTGGGAAGGCATTGCTGCATTTTTTACCGGTAAAGAAAATCTTAGTTTAGGGCAACAGTATTGGCTTGCTTATAGTTATGACAAACGCGCAGAGCATGAAAAAGCTAAGGCAATTTGGAGCAAGGTAGCCGCTAACCGTGATTATTACGGTTTTTTAGCCGCTGCTCGCTTAGGGTTACCGGTTGATTTAAATGAGCTACCAGTCAATGTAAATCAAGCCTTAGTGACAAAAGTCAGTAATGCACCAGGCTTTAAGCGTGCTAAGGCACTATATGAACTTGAGCGATTTACAGCGGCCAGACGTGAATGGAATTATTTAACCAACACTTCTGAAGATGATGAAAAGCTAGCAGCGTCAGTGCTTGCGGCAGAACTTGATTGGTTTGATAGTACAATATTTACCCTAGCAAAAATAAAAGCATGGGATTATGTTGATTTGCGTTTTCCATTTGCGTTTCAAGACATGTTTGAGCGCTACAGTAAGCGTAGCAAAATAGATTTAACTTGGAGTATCGCTATTGCGCGTCGAGAAAGCTCATTTGCACCCGATGCCCGTTCTCATGCAAATGCACGCGGGTTAATGCAGTTATTACCAAGCACCGCAAAATATATTAACAAAGGCGATGTATCTAACCATCGGTTGTATCAGCCAAAAACCAATATTCGACTTGGCACCCGTTATTTACAGTATTTAAAAATGAAAAATCACGGTAATGAGGTATTGGCAACAGCATCCTATAACGCCGGGTATCATCGAATTAAGCGTTGGTTACCAGAAGAAGCGATGCCTGCAGAGTTATGGGTTGAGCTTATTCCATATAGAGAAACTCGAGACTACGTAAAAAACGTATTTGCGTATCGGCAGGTTTACCATACTCGCCTTGGCCGAGAGGGGAATTTACTCGCGCCACTATTAGAGATGACCATGGGCGGGTAGTAAAAATAAATCTACAACAGCAGAGGGATATTTACACGGTAACTATCCCTCTTTTTTGAGCGCTTTGTTTATAAGTGATAGACTCAGAGCAAGTTAAATTTAACAGATGGGTTTATTATGGAAAAATTAGCCGTATTATACGCCGAACATATTGCAACATTGCAGCAGCGTACACGTACTATTTGTGAGCAAGAAGGGTTAGAAGGATTAGTCATTCATTCAGGCCAAGCTAAGCGCCAATTTTTAGATGATATGTATTACCCGTTTAAAGTTAACCCCCATTTTAAAGCGTGGTTACCGGTTATTGATAATCCGCATTGCTGGATTGTGGTAAATGGTAGCGATAAGCCAAAGCTTATTTTTTATCGTCCAATTGACTTTTGGCACAAGGTACCTGATGAACCAAGAGATTTTTGGGCAGAGTACTTCGATATTGAATTGCTACTAAAGCCTGATCAGGTTGAAAAGCTACTTCCTTACGATAAAGCTAAATTTGCCTACATTGGCGAATACCTAGAAGTGGCCCAAGCACTTGGTTTTAGCATTATGAATCCTGAGCCAGTACTTAACTATATTCATTATCACCGCGCTTATAAAACGCAATATGAACTTGAATGTTTACGTAATGCGAACCGTATTGCGGTAGATGGCCACAAAGCGGCGCGTGATGCGTTTTTTAATGGTGGTAGCGAGTTTGATATTCAGCAGGCGTACTTAATGGCAACGCGTCAGAGCGAAAATGAAATGCCATATGGCAACATTGTGGCCCTTAACGAAAACTGCGCTATTTTGCACTACACCCATTTTGAGCCAAAAGCACCGCAAACACATAACTCATTTTTAATTGATGCGGGGGCTAACTTTAATGGTTATGCTGCAGATATTACCCGTACCTACGACTTTAAAAAGCAAGGCGAGTTTGCTGATCTAGTTAAAGCAATGACGGCGCATCAGATTGAGTTAGGCAAAAGCTTAAAACCAGGTGTACTGTATGGCGAGCTACATATTGACTGCCATAACCGCATTGCACAGTTACTAAGTGACTTTGATATTGTTAAGTTACCTGCAGCTGAAATTGTTGAGCGTCAAATTACCTCAACCTTCTTTCCTCATGGCTTAGGGCATCATTTAGGTGCACAGGTACATGATGTAGGTGGCTTTATGCGTGATGAAACCGGTGCACATCAGGCACCACCAGAGGGTCATCCATTTTTACGCTGCACTCGCTTAATTGAGAAAAACCAAGTGTTTACTATTGAGCCAGGTTTGTACTTTATCGACTCTTTGTTGGGTGATTTAGCACAAACAGACAACAAGCAGTTTATTAACTGGGAAAAAGTAGAAGCGTTTAAACCATTTGGCGGCATTCGTATTGAAGATAATATTATTGTTCACGAAGACAGCCTAGAAAATATGACGCGTGATTTATTACTCGACTAATATTTAACTAGTAACAGTTTATATTATTCACGAAAGGGGCCTGTTGGCCCCATTTTTAATTTAACAGCCAAGTAAGCGCTATGTCAGAATATAAATACCCAGCCGACGATGTTTTTCATCAAGAAGAAATTAAAAAAAGTACCTTTATTGTGCATATAGGCCACACGCCTGATTTAAACTCTGCGAAAGCCTTTATTAAAAACATTGAAGAAAAATACAGTGATGCACGCCATAATTGTTGGGCGCATGTTGCGGGTAATCCTGGTGGAAGCCATGTTTATGGTTTTTCTGACGATGGAGAGCCAAATGGCACCGCCGGTAAACCTATGCTCAACGTGCTGGTGGGCTCTGGTCTAGGTGAAGTAACTGCTGTGGTAACACGATATTTTGGTGGTATAAAGCTTGGTACCGGTGGATTAGTTCGTGCTTATGGTGGCTCACTTAATAATGCCTTAGCAAAATTACAAACAGTGGTAAAAGTACCCAGCATTGAGCTGGTTGGCTTTAGTGAATACAGTATGCAAGGCGCAATAGAACAGCACTTAAAAACCAACTTTCAGGTACTTAATATTGAAAAGCAGTTTACGGCAAATATTGAGTGGAGTATTACTATTGATAGCCGCCAAGCACAGCAAGCATGCAAAGATATTTTTGATTTAAGTCACGGCGCAGTTGAGTTAACAATCAAAGAGTAATAGTCTTACATCCATCCTATTTAATCACTACAGATTAAATTTTCGAGTCATACAGTAGTTATTTTAATTTACTAATAAAAAAGCGATACGCTCAATGCAATTTCGTACCATCATAAAAATTCTTGGCCAACTGGTCGCGCTATTTAGTATTACAATGGTGCCACCAGCACTCGTGTCTTTAATTTATAAAGATGGCGGAGGGGTACCGTTTGTTTTAGCCTTTATATTTAGCGTTATTATTGGCTTAATGGCTTACTATCCAAATAGGCATGAGCATGGTGATTTAAAAGCACGCGAAGGCTTCTTAATTGTGGTTTTGTTTTGGTTGGTACTAGGGGCGTTTGCGTCATTGCCGCTGATATTTTTACAAGAACCCAACCTCTCTTTGGCCGATGCAGTGTTTGAAGCTTTCTCAGGCTTAACTACCACAGGGGCGACCGTATTAACTGGCATAGAATACTTGCCTAAATCGGTATTATTTTATCGCCAGCAATTACAGTGGTTTGGTGGGATGGGGATCATTGTATTAGCAGTAGCCATACTGCCAATGCTTGGCGTCGGTGGCATGCAGTTGTACCGAGCTGAAATTCCTGGCCCAGTAAAAGACTCCAAAATGACCCCGCGTATTGCCGATACAGCTAAGCACCTTTGGTATATTTACGTATCTATTACTCTTGCGTGTACTTTGGCGTATTGGAGCGCAGGGATGAACTGGTTTGACGCTATATGCCATGCTTTTTCTACAGTTGCTATTGGTGGTTTTTCTACTTATGACGCGTCAATGGGGCACTTTGATAGCCCTGTAATTAACTTTATTTGTGTGTTCTTTTTAATTATAGCCGCTATTAACTTTTCACTACATTATGCCGCTGTAGCAAGCCGTAATATTAGTGTGTACATTCGCGACCCTGAGTTTAAAGTATTCTTGTGTATTCAGTTAGCGCTGGTGGTAATTTGCTTTACTGTGCTTTCGTCTCATGATATTTATGCAAATGGTGATGAAACCCTCGATCAGGCGTTGTTTCAAGCGGTGTCTATTAGTAGTACTGCAGGGTTTGCCACAGATAATTTTTCAGCTTGGCCGTTGTTTTTACCTATTTTACTTATTTTTTCTAGCTTTATTGGCGGCTGTGCTGGTTCTACCGGTGGTGGTATGAAAGTTGTTCGTGTGTTTTTGTTGTACTTGCAAGGGGTGCGCGAGCTTAACCGCTTAGTACATCCTCGAGCAATATATTCAATAAAACTCGGGCGTAAAGCCTTACCCGACAAAGTAGTTGAAGCGGTATGGGGCTTTTTCTCAGCTTATGCACTAGTCTTTATTATTATAATGTTAGCGTTAATGGGCACAGGGTTAGACAACATTACCGCATTCTCTGCGACGGCAGCATGCCTTAATAACTTGGGCCCAGGTTTGGGTGACGTAGCCTCTCATTATGGTGCGATTAGTGATGCCGCTAAATGGATACTAACAGTCGCTATGGTATTCGGCCGATTAGAGATATTTACACTGTTAGTGCTATTCACCCCAACATTTTGGCGCGGATAAGGTTTTAAATATTAGGAAGGAACTATGCAAAAAACCAATTTGGAAAAGTTAAACCAAATCGTCACAGGTGGCATAGTCGATGTAGAAATACTGACACCAACCAGTAGCCGACGTGTAAAAACGGAGTTTATTGGTTTATTAGAAAACAAATTTATTATTTTAAACTATCCCAGCGCTAAGCGACTCCCCATGGCAAGTGATTTCCTGCGTGATGGTGTTATGGTGGTGGTAAGGGCGCTTATAGAGGGCAGTGGTGGGCACATTATTGCTTTTCGTCAGCAACTTATGTCTGTTGCCTCTCACCCTGCTAAATTGTTGTTTATTCAATACCCTTCACAAGTACAGTTGTTTGCGCTTCGCTCACAAGCACGCATACCCACGTTGTTTCCTGCTAAGTTAACATTAACCGATGAGCAGCCTCCCTTTGAAGGGGTTATAAAAGACATTTCGCTCACCGGTGTTATGTTCGATATTAAAACCACCCAAGAACTCGATGAGTTAAAAGACATGCGCTGTACGGTTGTATTTGATGGCGATACTAAGCATGAGGGGCAAATATGCAGTGTAAAAAAACATGCTAGCGGTATCTGTTGTGGGATTCGATTATTTGCCAGTGAAGAGCAAATGAAAGCGTTAATGGGAGATCACTTTATTGACCCTAGTGCGCTTGAAGTTGAAATAGTTTAGGGGCATATCAAGTTGAACAAGCTTCTATTATAAGCTCAGCATACTCACGTGATTTCGTCATTTTGCAACAAATAGCCTTGTGCGGCTGTAAATTTTCAACGTCATCTTAAATTTATTTTTAAACTATTTAAAAACAGTAACTTAAATCTATTTTTTAATTATAGTTTTTTATTTATAACAAAATAAATCTCAACTAACCTTCCTTTTTGTTTAATTAACTCGCTTTGTTAGTGGTTTTTCACTGATCGTGTGGTGTTTTTATAAAAACCAACCCATTGTTTTTTAAGACTTTAATTTTATCGCTTTATTCACTGTTGCTAAAGAGCAACAAAATAACGAGTGAAATAATGCTACTTAAAGCTATTTTAAGGTTAACCCATTGAAAATAAAATACTTTTCATTGTTGGCATCGAAGTTGTAATAGTCAGGTTGTATTGAACGAAACGTGATTTGAAGTAAAACACTTAATCGCATAAAACATAAACTTTGAAGGAAGATTGATTATGAAAAGCATTAATAAAACTTTAGCACTTATCGCATTGGCTTCTTCATCAGCTGCTTTTGCAGCAAGCGATTTTGATACGCTAGACGTTGACGGCAACGGCGCGATCAGTCAAAGCGAAGCATCAGTTGATGCAAAACTAATGAGCCTATTTTCAGAGCTTGATACTGACCAAAACGATGAGCTATCAAAAGAAGAGTTCTCTAAAGCATAACCCTAAGTTATTAAACTTTGGGAGCTAAATCTCCCACATTATTTAAACGATTTTAAGGAATACTCATTATGAAAACATTACACAAAACATTCGCACTTATCGCACTTGCTTCTTCATCAGCAGCTTTTGCTGCCAGCGATTTTGATACACTTGATACTGACGGTAACGGTGCTATTAGCCAAAGTGAAGCATCAGTTGATGCAAAGCTAATGAGTATGTTCTCAGAGCTTGATACAGACCAAAACGGTGAGCTATCAAAAGCAGAATTTTCTAAAGCATAAGCTAAAGCTGGGTATATTCTGAGTTGCCAAAGACAACCTAAGTAGGCAAGGGAGCCTATGAAAAAGAATGGCAAGGACGGTTATAGCCTGACATTTCCAATAGCACAAAGCATTACATTTTGAAGGATTAAATTATGAAAACATTACACAAAACATTCGCACTGATCGCGCTAGCTTCTTCATCAGCGGCCTTTGCCGCTAGCGACTTTGACACAATTGATGTCGACGGTAATGGGGTTATTAGTCAAAGCGAAGCTGCTGTAAATGCTGATTTAACGGCCGCATTTACTGAGCTTGATACTGACGGTAATGGTGAGCTTTCTAAAGCTGAGTTTGCAAACTTTTAATTTTTAACTTTTTTCATTGCACAGGGATCTCAGAAAAGGATTTCCCTCTTTAAGGAGACTTATTATGAAAGCATTAAATACAACACTTGCGATTTTAGTATTATCATCATCAGCGGCATACGCAGCAGTAGACTTTGCCTCTTTTGATAGCAATGGCGACGGTGTAATTAGTCAGCAGGAAGCGGCTGCTAATAAACAACTCATGAACATTTTTGATGACTTAGATACTGACGGAAATGGTGAACTTTCTAAAGAAGAGTTTGCAAGAGTACAATAAGTATTACCCCATCATACTCCACTAAAGCCGCTTAATAGTCAGCGGCTTTTTTGTGTTTGTTGATTACTTAACTCAAGCAGTTTAATTATAGAAAAATAGCGCTAACTTGGAATAACTTTTCAACCACGTTAATGTGTTTCTTATCAATTAAGAACATAATTACATGATCGCCTGATAGAATTATCGTGTCGTCGTGGGCAATTAGTACATCGTCATTACGTACAATTGCACCTATTGTGGTACCTGCTGGCAATTTAATATCTGCAATCGCGCGACCCACTACTTTAGATGTGTTTTCATCACCATGGGCAACTGCCTCTATGGCTTCTGCAGCCCCTTTACGCAGTGAATACACATTTACAATGTCGCCTCGGCGCACGTGCGTAAGTAACGCAGAAATAGTCGCTTGTTGTGGTGAAATGGCAATATCAATTTCACCGCCCTGTACTAAATCAACGTAAGCACCTCGTTGAATAAGCACCATGGTTTTTTGTGCCCCCATGCGTTTTGCGAGCATGGCCGACATAATATTCACTTCATCATCGTTAGTAACGGCAATAAATACATCAACTTGTTCAATGTGTTCTTCAGAGAGCAACTCTTGATCGGACGCATCACCACAAAATACCACGGTGTTGTCGAGCATTTCAGAGAGTTGCTCTGCGCGCTCTTTACTGCGTTCTAATAATTTAACGCTGTGGTTTCTTTCTAGTGAGCGTGCAAGGCCAGCACCAATGTTACCGCCACCGGCTATCATAATTTTTTTGTACGAGCGTTCCAGTTTTTGTAGCTCGTTCATTACCGCACGAATATGTTTGGTGGCGGCAATAAAAAATACTTCATCGTCGGCTTCTATTACAGTAGTACCCTGCGGTTTTATTGCCTTGCCTTGACGGTAAATAGCGGCTACCCGGGTTTCTACATTAGGAATATGTTGCTTAAGTGTAGATAGGGCATAGCCTACCAATAAACCGCCATAGTAGGCTTTTACAGCTACTAAAGAGAGCATGCCGTCGGCAAATTGTAATACCTGCAATGCACCAGGGTAATCTATCAAACGGCGAATATATTTAGTTACGAGTGCTTCTGGGGCTATGTAATGATCGACAGGTAAATCATCATTATGAAAGAGTTTTTCGCGGTATTTTAAATATTGCTCAGAGCGAATGCGGGCAATTTTGGTTGGCGTATTAAAAATACTGTAAGCAACTTGGCATGCCACCATGTTTACTTCATCTGAGCTGGTTACGGCGATAATCATATCGGCATCTTCAGCTCCTGCGCGACTCAACACGTCAGGGTGGGCGCCGTGGCCTGCAACACCTTGTAAATCGTATTTATCTTGCAGTTCACGCAAGCGGTTACCGTCGATATCAACTACGGTTATTTCGTTTTGTTCACCCACTAAGTTTTCTGCGAGTGTGCCGCCAACTTGTCCAGCACCGAGTATGATTATTTTCATTATGTACCCGTATTATTAATACTAATTACATCAAAATAATAACTACCTCAAAGCGAGGTAGTTAAATGTGTTGCGTTGCAATACTAGGCTTTTTTAACTAATTTAGCGTAGTAAAAACCGTCACTTTCACCTGGTAACAGCTGTAAGCCTGGTGTGGTTTTTGTGTCTTCGCTGTGCAGAGGAATATGCTCCACATCGTCGTTATTAGCTAAAAACTTAGCAACTTGTTGTTGGTTTTCTTGAGGAAGTACCGAGCAAGTTGCATACACTAATGTGCCGCCTGGTTTTAACAATGGCCAAATGCTATCGAGTATATCGCCTTGTAGGGTCGATAAGTCGTTAATGTCGGATGCGCGACGTAGCCATTTTATATCTGGATGACGACGAATTACGCCCGTTGCAGAGCAGGGTACATCTAACAAAATACGATCAAACTGATCTTCATCCCACCAAGTGTGAGGTTGCGATGCATCACCACATTGTAAGTCGGCGCCCAAACCAATTCGTTCTAAGTTTTGTTTAACACGTTCTAATCGTGTGGCATCGCTATCAAGCGCGAGCACATCTGCATCGGCAAGCTCTAAAATATGGCAGGTTTTACCACCAGGCGCTGCACAGGCATCAAGTATTGCATCACCATTTTGTGGGTCTAGGTAGCGAGCTGCAAGCTGCGCTGCCGCATCTTGTACTGAACAAGCACCGGTATCAAACTCAGGAAGTGAAAACACATCGCGTGGTTTGCTTAGTTTAATGCCATCAATAAAATCAGGGTTTAGAGTGTGTTCAATATCGTTAGCGGTTAGCATTTCGCTATATTCTTGGGTGCTAAACTGCGATTGATTCACTCGCAGCCACATTGGCGCTTGCTGTTGGTTTGCTTCTAGAATGTCTTCCCAGTGATCTGGATAGGCTTCTTTTACTTGCTTTATAAACCAATTTGGGTGGTTGTATAAACATACCGGAATTTGTTTGGCTTTTTCTTCAAGCTCAACTTGCTGACGTTGAAAGCTTCGTAAAATGGCGTTAATAAGCCCTTTTAAGCCAAGAGCGCGCAATTGTTGTAACGCATTAACCGTTTCGCTAATTGCTGCATGCGGCGGTACACGCATGTGTTGTAGTTGGTAAATGCCTACATACAATAAAAACTGGAAAATACGACGTTTGCCTTTAAGCGGTTGCTCGACTAGATGCTGGCAATAATTTTCTAGGCTAGGTAAGTAACGTAATACTCCATAGCAAATTTGCTGCAGTAAGGCTTTATCTTTAGGTGATAAGCCTTGGCTAGCGAAAGGGAGTTCTTGATTAAGCGATGCGCCTTTATCAACCACGTTATATAAAGTTTCAGCGGCTAGCGCTCTGACATTGCTTACATTACTCATTATTTTCGCCTAATACGGTGCCGGGTGTGACCCAATCGCTACGACCGTTTAAAAAATCATTAATTGCCATTGGCTTTTTGCCTTGTGGTTGTAATTCGCCAATAGATAAAGCGTGTTTACCACAAGCCACAACGATACCGTTTTTATCACTTGCTAAGACAGTGCCAGATGCGCCTGATTGTTCAACCACATTTGCTTGGTATATTTTTACCGTATTACCACTCATTTGGGTAAAGCATACTGGCCATGGGTTAAAGGCACGAATGTTGCGCTCGATTTGCTCGGCATCCATAGACCAATCAATGTTGGCTTCGTCTTTTGAGAGTTTTTTAGCGTAATTGGCATCGGTATCGTTTTGTGGTTCAGGCGTTATTTCCCCGTTGGCTAAACGATTTATGGTATCGATTAATGCATCAGGCCCGAGTTCAGCAAGCTTAGTGTATAAGCTGGCACTGGTTTCAGTATTATCAATAGGGCAGCGGCTAATATGCAGCATATCGCCGGTATCTAGCCCTTCATCCATTTGCATTATCGTTACACCGGTTTGCTGATCGCCTGCCCAAATAGCACGTTGAATAGGCGCGGCACCACGCCAGCGCGGTAAAATAGAGCCATGCACATTTAAACACCCTAAACGCGGGGCATCTAAAATGGCTTTAGGTAAAATTAAACCGTAGGCAACCACAATCATGATATCGGCATTGAGGCTGTTTAATTCTTCAAGTGCCTCATCTGTTTTGAGAGATTGCGGCTGAAAAACAGGTAGCTCATGTTCTAGTGCAAGCGCTTTTACTTCACTGGCTTTTAGTTTTTTTCCGCGACCCGCTGGACGATCTGGTTGACTGTAAACGCCCACAATTTGGTGTTCACTATTGATGAGTGCTTGCAGGTGGCGTGCAGCAAAGTCCGGCGTACCGGCAAATATAATGCGTAATGGTTGTGTCACTGAGTTTCCTAATTATTTACTAAGGTGCTTATTATTGCGCTGCAAACTTCGCTTCTTTTTCAAGCTTTTTACGGATGCGTTGGCGCTTTAATGGAGATAAATAATCAATAAATAATTTACCTTGAAGGTGATCAAGCTCATGCTGAATACAAATCGCTAATAATTCGTCGGCATCAAGAACAAACTCTTTACCTTCTTCGTTGAGTGCAGCCACGGTAACAGTCTCTGCACGGTCAACTTTTGCATACGAATGAGGAACTGACAAACAGCCTTCTTCACTCACGGTAGAGCCATCTTTTTTGATAATTTGTGGATTGATAAGTACCAGTGGTTCATCGCGTTCTTCTGATACATCGATCACCACAATACGTTGGTGAATATCAACTTGCGTAGCAGCAAGTCCAATACCATTTTCGTCGTACATAGTTTCTAGCATATCTTTGACGATTTCACGTACTTGGTCGTCAACAACAGTTACTTCTTTTGCGATTGTACGTAAACGTTCATCTGGAAATCTTAAAACTTCTAACCTAGCCATAGTTACCTTTTACACTTATGCTTAAATTTAGGGTATCGTATGTTCTTATTTTAGCCATTCACGTTCCCCTTTAACAGGTTTTGATTAATAATAATGAAAAAACACTATGAGGAAGCTCAATGAAATCTCCATTCATTGCAATAATACTTGCATTAAGTGCTACTTTTCCTGTGCTAGCAGATGTACTAACTATAAAAAAAGACGCGCCTAAACAGTACGTTGTAAAAAAAGGTGACACGCTTTGGGATATCTCAGCGATATATTTAAACGAGCCGTGGCTGTGGCCTGAGTTATGGCAAATGAATCCGCAAATAGGCAATCCTCATCTTATTTACCCGGGCGATGCGTTAGCATTAATTTACGATACAGACGGTAATCCGCGTTTAGTAATTAATAAAGCGTATAGAAAGCTATCACCTATAGGGCGTATTACTCCTAAAGGGAAAGACGCTATCACTACATTACCGCTTGCGCTGATTAAACCGTATTTGTCATTTGAACAAGCGATAAACAGCGATTTGGTAAAAGAAAAACCCTATATTTTAGGTGCAAACGAAAATACTAAAACTCAAACTATTGATCATATTCTATATGTTAAAGGTAATTTAAAGCGCCATCAGGCTTATGCTATTTACCATGAAGGAGCGCCTTACACCGATCCTAAAACAGGTGAAGAACTAGCGAGTAGAGCATCTTATGTAGGTATGGCCCGGGCCTTTAGAGCTGGTGATGCCGCCAATGGCGAACCTGCCTCAGTCAGGGTTGAATCAGTAAAACGTGAAATTAAACAAGGTGACTTTTTATTACCCGCCATGGAAGGGCAGATGCTGCCAGTGTATTTTAATATGCATCGTCCTACCCAGCCGCTGCAGGGCCATGTAATTGCATCTCCTCGTGAAGTGAGAGAATTTAGCACGATGGATGTGGTGGTGCTAAACTTAGGCTCTGAGCAACAAGTTGAAGTGGGCCATGTACTTGATATTGAACGCCAATCACCTAAAGTAATTGATGGTGCTCGAGGTCCGCGCTATACCGAAGATTCAAGTCGTTTAGAAAAATTGGTATCGGCTACTAGCGAATTATTCGGCTCAGAAACTGATGAAGACAGCATAACGTGGAAAATGCCAGCTGAAAAAGTTGGTGAAATGATTATTTTTAAAGTGTATGACAAAGTTAGTTATGCGCTGATCACTAAAAATCAGCACCCAATTCGCATTGGAGATTTAGCAGTTATTCATTAAGTAGCGAGTCGGTGTTCTAGGAGGGAACATGGAACAATCGTGTGGCAAGCTAAATCATTGGCTTGCCTTTTACTTATGCAAAGGGCTAGGGATTAAAACGCTCTTAGCCCTGTCTCAACAATACAGTTTAGCATCGCTGTTTTCTTTATCACACGCTGAGCTAGTAAACATTGGTTTAACGGCTCACCAAGCTAGCAACTTACTTAACACTAACTGGCAGCAAGTTGCACATTATGAGCAGTTGATCAGCCAACAAAACATTGTTGTTATTAGTATTTTTGATACCACCTACCCAGAACAGCTAAAACAAATAGCCAGTGCGCCACTATTACTTTTTTGTAAAGGGGATATCAGCTTGCTGGCTTCGCCGCAAATAGCCATTGTTGGCAGTCGAAACGCAACGACTACAGGGCTTGAAATTGCTGCTGAGTTTGCACACCAGTTAACCCTTGCTGGCATAACAGTAACCTCAGGTATGGCGCGAGGTATTGACGGTGCTGCCCATAAAGGGGCACTGTCAGGAAATGGCAAAACCATTGCAGTGCTAGGGACAGGCGTTGATATTTACTATCCTAAACGCCATAAGTTACTCACAGAGCAAGTATTAGCAACAGGCTTATTGGTTAGTGAGTTTTTGCCTGGTACGGCTGCCAATGCGCACAACTTCCCACGGCGCAATCGTATTATTTCAGGGCTCTCCTTAGGCGTTTTAATTGTTGAAGCCGAAATAAAAAGCGGCTCACTGATCACCGTACGTTATGCACTTGAACAGAATAAAGAGGTTTTTGCGGTACCCGGTTCAATTAAAAACCCGCTGGCACAAGCCAGCCACTTTTTAATTAAGCAAGGTGCTAAGCTGGTTGAGAACGTCGCAGATATCCTTGATGAGATGAACTTTTCATACCCTTCTGGTCTAAACTATAAAGAGTTAACTGATGCTGTAACCTCAGATTGTGAGGTACTTAATAGTATTGGGTTTGAGGTGACTAGTGTGGACGATATTATGCGTCGAGTGCAGTGGCCAATTGATAAAGTACAAGCGCGATTGCTTGATTTAGAGTTAGACGATCAAATTGAGCGAGTATTAGACGGCTATATTAAATCAAGCGCTGGAGGATAATATGTTTGATATTCTTATGTATTTATTTGAAAACTATGTTCACAGCGAAAGCGATGTTTTTGTTGAGCAAAGTAAGCTTACTGATGAGCTACTGCGCGCTGGGTTTAACAAGCCGGAAATAAACAAAGCTATTGACTGGTTAGATCAACTTGCCGCATTACAATATAGTAATGAGTCGCCTTATTTATTAGCCACTGAGCAGCATGCAGTGCGAATCTTTACCGATAGCGAGTGTCGAGTTCTTGATACTGAATGCCGTGGCTTTTTAATGTTTGTTGAACAAACCGGCGTTATTAATAGCACCACTCGTGAAATGGTGATGGATCGTTTGGCGGCGCTTGATAATTCAGCCATTACTTTAGAAGATTTAAAATGGTTAATTTTGATGGTGTTATTCAATGCCCCTGATTCTCAGCAGGCGTATGAGCAAATGGAAGATCTTATTTTTGATGAGCCTAGCGAAGTGTTACATTAACCATTATTGGGTGTTTTATTATTTTCAGCGTTAACAAACCGACTGCCATAGCTTGTATCTTTAAGGGTTTTGGGTATATTAGGCGAAAATTCACCAACCACTAGGATTTACATGAGTAAAATCGATCATTCACTTTTCTCGGCCAATAAACACGCCTTAGAAAAAGAATATGATATATGCCCGCAATGTGGTTCAGAACTCGTCATTCGTAATAGTAAATCTGGGCCTTTTTTAGGCTGCGCTAGTTACCCTAAGTGCGATTTTATTCGCCCGCTTGCACATCATGATAGCAATGAAATAAAAGTACTTGAGGACAGCGAGTGTCCAGAGTGTAGCAAGCCGCTGGTGGTGAAAAATGGCCGCTACGGTATGTTTATTGGCTGTACCGGTTACCCTGAATGTCATTATATTGCCAGTGAGCATGACGATACGCCAAGTGAAGAGCCTGTGATTAGTTGCCCTAAATGTAAAAAAGGGCATTTAGTTTCACGCAGTAATAAGTTTGGTAAAGTATTCTATTCCTGCGACTGTTACCCAAGCTGTAAATATACGCTTAATCATAAACCTGTAGCTCAAGCGTGTCCTGTATGTGACTGGCCAGTTGTTACTGAAAAAAAAGCCGCGAGTGGTGTTGTGTTACAATGCCCACAAAAAAGCTGTATGCATAAGTTTGCTGCCACTGAATAACATAAATATCTCTGGAGACAATTTTGTCTGACCTTTCTTCTTTATCTGCTGCAATAACAAGCTTAGAACAAGGCGATGTTATTTTATACCCAACTGAAGCTGTTTATGGCTTAGGTTGCGATCCTGATAATCAACAAGCGGTGGAGCGTTTACTTGATATTAAACAACGCCCAGTTGAAAAAGGGCTTATTTTAATTGCTGACAATTACGGGCAATTATTAAAGTACGTGGATGACGCTAAGTTGCCCATGGACAAACGCGCTGATATTTTTTCAAGTTGGCCTGGTGCTATTACCTGGGTTATGCCTGCAGCTAAAACCACGCCGAAGTGGTTAACAGGGCAATTTGATACTATTGCAGTGAGAGTAACTAACCATCCTACAGTTAAACGTTTATGCCAAGAGTTTGGTAAACCATTGGTATCAACAAGTGCAAATTTAACTGGTCAAGCAACGGTAACAAGTATTATTGAGGCGCAGCAGCAGTTTGCAGATCAGGTTAGTTTTTATGTTGATGAACCATTAGGTGGTAATACACAACCAAGCACCATTAAAGATGCCACAACAGGCAATATATTCAGAGGTTAACTATGCAAAGCGAATTATTAAAACAAGTAAAAGCCTACTTTATGGCTTTGCAAGATACCATTTGCCAAGGCTTAGAAGCAGCAGATGGGAAAGCACAATTTGTTGAAGACAGCTGGCAGCGAGAAGAGGGCGGCGGTGGTCGTACTCGCGTTATTACCAATGGTAATGTGATTGAGCAAGGGGGAGTTAATTACTCTCATGTATTTGGTGCCTCTATGCCGGGCTCTGCCACTGCACATAGACCTGAGCTTGCAGGACGTAGTTTTCATGCGTGTGGTGTATCGTTAGTGATTCACCCTAAAAACCCACATATACCAACAAGCCATGCCAATGTACGTTTTTTTATTGCCGAAAAAGAAGGTGAAGAACCGATTTGGTGGTTTGGTGGTGGTTTTGATTTAACCCCGTTTTACCCTGTACTTGAAGATGTAGTGCATTGGCACCAAGTTGCGCACGATGTGTGTCAGCCATTTGGCGATGATGTTTATCCAAAATATAAAAAATGGTGTGACGAATACTTTTATTTAAAACATCGTGATGAAACCCGCGGCGTAGGCGGCTTATTTTTTGACGATTTAAATGAGTTAGGTTTTGAGCAAAGCTTTGCATTTATGCAATCGGTGGGTAATGGCTTTTTAGATGCTTACGTTCCTATTATTGAACGTCGTAAAAACGATCAGTACACCGAACAACAACGTGACTTCCAATTATACCGCCGTGGTCGTTATGTTGAGTTTAATTTAGTCTGGGACCGTGGCACATTGTTTGGTTTACAAAGCGGTGGCCGTACGGAATCTATTTTAATGTCGATGCCACCTTTAGCCCGTTGGGAGTATAACTATACCCCAGCCGAAGACAGCGCAGAGGCATTACTATATAAAGATTTCTTAAAGCCTCGAGATTGGTTAGCACTGGGCTAAGAATGATATGCCAGTCAATAAACGGCTTATTGACTGGCTTTTAAAATTATCGCTTAAGTTTAAAACTGCGTACCTGCTCATCTAACGAGCGAGCTAAGTTGAGTAACTCTTCACTGACTTTTTGATTTTCATCGGCATCCACTAATGATTGCTCGGCGTTATCGCTAATACCAACAACACTTATATTTATTTCTTCAGCAGCTTGGTTTTGTTGCTCTGTTGCATCGGCTATTTGTATATTGAGCTCATTTATTTCATTCATTTGCCCTGAAATATCTTTTAAAGCTTGTGCAACTTGCTGTACTTGTTGCGCTCTTTCGTCTGCCTCTGCACAGGACTCCCCCATGGTTTTAACGGTTTGCGCGGCTTCTGACTGCAGCTTATCAATGGTGCGACGTATTTCATCAGTAGATGCATGAGTTCGAGTTGCTAAAGTACGTACTTCATCAGCAACAACGGCAAAGCCTCGGCCAGCTTCACCTGCACGGGCAGCTTCAATGGCAGCATTAAGCGCTAATAAATTTGTTTGCTCGGCGATACTGCTGATCACCTCAAGTACTTTTCCCACTTCAAGCGTTTGCTCTTGCAGCTGTCTTACTTGATCTGCCGCTTGGCGTACATCTTCTGCTAATTGATTAATACTGAGTTCGGTTTGCTCTGCAACCTGCATGCTTTGTTGTGCTAGTTCATTACTGTTCTCAGATTTTTCTTGAGCAAAATGGGTGGTGTTTCTTACTTCATTGGATGAGCTTTCTAGTTCATTAATTGCTGCGGCTACCGAGTCGGTACTTTTCTTTTGTTCTAAAATAGCGCGTTCGGTGGTATCGGCCGAGGTATAAATTTTCTCTGCTGAATGAATAAGCACTTTTGAAGAGTGAGATACCTGTGCAATGTTATCTTTAAACGTAGCAATCATTTGGTTAAAGCTGGTGGCAAGCCAGCCGAGTTCATCTTCGGCGTTATCTTCAATGCGTAAGGTTAAATCTTTATTGGTAGTAGCTAAGTGCATTGCATGGCCGAGCTTTTTAAGGCGCACTATAAATATTTTTCTAAACACTATACCTAGCAGCACAAAGGCAATAATAAAAATAGTAGAAAGTAGGCTGGTGGTTACTAAGGTGTTGTAAGTTACCTCATTATCAATATCAGCTAAGGAATAACTAATTTTTACCACGCCTAGTACATCGCCTTCTTGCGCTTGGTGGCAGCCTAAACAGTTAGTACCTTTATAATCAGAGCTAGCATACATAGGACGTAGGTAGGTCATACTGCGGCTATCGGTGTTTTGCTCTATAAATAAGCTTTCTTTACCCTTTAGTGCTTCGCGTTCGTTGTTATTACTTGCTGTTTGGTTTTTATTTCCGGAACCATACAGATTATTAACTATATCGGAGCGAATAATATGAGCATCTTCTATATTAGGATGTTTGCGTAACTTTTGGCTCAATAATTCTCGATTAGCCATAGTACCGGTTAGCATCATGGTGTTTATTGAATCAAAATAATTATCGGCAAGCAGCTTAATGTTTTCTGCCACCGTATCCTGGGCGAGCGTGCGTTGTTGGCTAGCACTACTAAAAATACTGGCTATCAATACAATAACGCCAGTTAGAGCTAATAAAGCATAAATTTTATGTTGGATTGATTTCACACGTGCCACGCTTTTCTAATTATTTGATAGGGTATTATCTATATTTTAGAAAAGCGGGTTTTGACTTAGCGCAAATAATCCCCAATTAAAGAACGAGGTAGGTTAATGCTGGTTAATCATATGGCTGGCAAGCTGAGCCAGTGACTGACGTAAGCCTTCGCGTAACACAGGGTTATCTATTTCTATATCTAAGGTCTTATTCATGCAATACATCCACTGATCACGTAAGTCTTGATCAATAGGGAACGGCATATGACGTTTACGCAGCATCGGGTGGCCGTGTTTTTCTACAAATAGGTCAGGCCCACCAAGCCAACCGGATAAAAACTCAAAAAATACTTGGCGAATTCTGTCTAATGGTTGAGGATGCATATCATATAACGGTTTAGCGTATTCATCACTGGCCATTATATCGTAGAATCTATTGGCAATTGCACGCGTGGGGGCTTCTCCACCAATGATTTCATACGGGGTTTTATCTGGCGTAGGTGCTTGCGTAGTTGTAGACGGCTTTGATCTTGAAAAGAGTCTTTTAATCATAAATTTATCATCGTTAATAGGCAGTACTAAAACTGCGAAGAGGTTGTTTAAAATGGACAAATATGCGGTTTTTGGAAATCCAATCAAACATTCAAAATCTCCCATTATTCATCAGCAGTTTGCAAAATCATTGGGAGAGCAAATCGACTATCGCGCAATATTAGCACCTATCGATGGATTTGAAAAAACAGTCGCTGCTTTTTTTGAGCAAGGGGGAAAAGGCGCCAATGTCACTGTTCCTTTTAAAGAGCAGGCTTTTGCTTTAGCCGATGAACTCACCCCAGTTGCTAAACTGGCAGGCGCAGTGAACACCCTTAAAAAGCGCGATGATGGCAGTTTACTCGGTGATAACACTGATGGCACTGGTTTTGTTAACGACTTACTGACCAATAAAATAACGATAACAGGTAAACGCCTGTTGATCATTGGTGCGGGTGGCGCTGCTCGAGGAGTGATCTTACCTTTACTAGAGCAAAATCCCGCAGAGATAGTTATTGTTAATCGCACAGTACACAAAGCCCAAACATTGGCAAAGCTCTTTACTGGGCATGGCAATGTTTCGGGATATGGTTTTGACGACCTTCCTTTTACTGATTATCATTTAGTTATTAACTCAACCTCGAGCAGCATGAATAACGAATTACCTGCGTTAAGCGAAAAGCACTTAAGCACATGTGAAATGGCTTATGATATGTTTTACGCCACGCAAAATACGCTATTCATGAATTGGGTCAGCGAACACAATAAAGCAGCTAAGCTATTAGATGGCAGTGGTATGCTAGTAGGGCAAGCCGCCCAAGCTTATTATGTATGGCGAAATAAAATGCCTGAGATTGTTCCTGTTATTACTGCACTAAAGCAGGGAGTGCTTAAATGAATCAAGCAATACAGTTTATAGATCGACTCGAATTTAGAGAGCCAACTCATCAATTAGTTTTTTTTGCACAAGTAAATGGCATGCTAGTTGAGTGTGTGATTGCTGTCAGTAGTTTAAATTTAGCCGATGAGAGTCATGCAACGCGTTATTTTGAGCAATACCGTTTTGATTATGAAGAACGTGCCGAGCAGCTTATCGAAGATGAATGCTATAACTCGGCAGGTCAAATAGAAGTGAGTTTAGTTAGTTAAATTAACTAGCGTCTTCAGCTAAGTATTCATCTTTAAGCTGCACGTAATTATCAGCAGACACTTTTAAAAAGCTCAGCTCTTGCTCTGTTAATGGGCGAGCTTGTTTTGCTGGGCTACCTACATATAAAAAACCAG